>JACRGU010000153.1 GCA_016212245.1 Nitrospirota bacterium | reverse complement strand
GCAGCCCGTATAAAGGCAGAAAGGGTTGATATACCTGCCTCGAGGATGAAGTTAGAGATAGCAAAGATACTGAAAGAAGAGGGGTTTATAAGGGCATATAAAATATTGAAGGATAAAAAACAGGGTATCCTGAGAGTGACCCTGAAATATGCGGAGAATGGCAGTGTTATCTCAGGATTGAAGCGGGTGAGCAAGCCAGGCAGAAGGGTCTATGTTGGTAGAAATGAGATTCCGAGAGTAATGGGTGGTGTCGGGATTGCAATCCTGACAACATCCAGAGGTGTATTAAGTGACAATGCCTGCCGCCGTGAAGGGGTTGGCGGAGAAGTTATCTGTTATGTGTGGTAAGGTGGAGGGAGGAGAATAGGGTGTCAAGGATAGGGAAAAAGCCGATAGAGATACCTGAAGGTATTGTTGTAGAGATAAAGGATGGAACAATAAAAGTTAAAGGCCCAAAAGGAGAACTGAGCTGGAGCTATCCGGATAGAATTAAGGTTTCAGTGAATGCCAGTAGCATATTAGTAGAGAGGACGGATGACTCAAAGGTTGAGAGGGCACTTCATGGTCTTACAAGGAGCATTATCTCTAATATGGTAATAGGAGTCTCACAGGGCTACCAAAAAGTTCTTGAGATAGTTGGTGTTGGTTACAGGGCTCAGATAATGGGCAACAAGCTTGTTTTAAGTCTCGGTTATTCCCATCCTGTTGAGTTTCAACTGCCGGAGGGTATTAAAGCAGTGGTTGATGCCAAGCAGACCCAGATTACACTTATGGGTATTGACAAGCAACAACTTGGACAGGTGGCTGAAAAATTAAGGTCACTTAGACCTCCTGATGCATACAAGGGGAAAGGAATAAGATACGCTGGTGAAAGGTTAAAGCTCAAGGTTGGTAAGGCAGGCAAAAAATAGTAAAAACTAAGAACTAAAATGGCAGAGGACAAAAAAGAGGGCAGAGAGAGGCGTCACGAAAGGATAAGGAAGAAGGTCTTCGGGACCCCTGAGAGGTTGAGACTGTCTGTTTATCGTAGCCTGAATCATATATATGCACAGATTATAGATGACTTTAAGGGCCGGACTATTGTCTCTGCATCGAGTCTCGATAAGGAATTTAAAGATAAAAAATCCCATAAAGGGAATATTGAGACAGCAAAGGAAGTTGGTGGACTTATAGCAAAAAGGGCTTTAGAGAAAGACATAAAGAAAGTTGTTTTTGACAGGAGTGGCTATCTTTATCACGGTAGGGTAAGGGCACTCGCAGAGGCAGCGAGGGAAGGTGGATTGGAATTCTAAAATTCAAAATGCAAAAAGCAAAATTAAAAATTGTGGAATTCATTTATTTTTAATTTTTAATTTTAAATTTTGAGTTTATTTAAGAGGAGGTTATGTGGGAAGAATTGACCCCGGGGGATTAAATCTTAAAGATAAGGTCGTATACATAAATAGAGTTGCAAAGGTGGTTAAGGGCGGAAGGAGGTTTTCCTTTAGTGCCCTTGTTGTTGTCGGAGATGGAGAAGGTGTTGTCGGAATTGGGAAAGGAAAGGCATCAGAGGTTCCTGAGGCGATAAGAAAAGCAGTAGAGCAGGCAAGAAAATCCCTTTTAAGGTTTCCTATAAAAGATGGGACAATCCCCCACAGGGTTATAGGGAGGTTTGGCTCAGGCTTTGTGGTTATGAACCCTGCACAGAAAGGCACTGGCCTTATTGCAGGGGGGGCAGTCAGGGCGATATTAGAGGTGGCAGGGGTTCAGGACGTTGTTGCAAAATCAATCGGTAGTCATAATCCTTTCAATACAGTGAAGGCAACCCTGAATGGGCTTGCAAACCTCAAAGATTTTGATTCGGTTATGAAACTCAGAGGCAGGGTTGAAGAAGAGCCCCAGGAGGTAACATGAGGATAGAGGATTTAAGACCTGCGGAAGGAAGCAGGAGAAGGGATAAAAGGGTTGGCCGGGGGACAGGTTCAGGACATGGGAAGACTGCCTGCAAGGGTCATAAGGGACAGAGAGCACGGTCTGGTGGTGCGAAAGGGCCAGGATTCGAAGGCGGGCAGATGCCTCTGCAGAGAAGGCTTCCTAAGAGGGGATTTAAAAATCGTTTTAAAGTAGAGTACGCAATCATAAATCTTAAAGATATTAACAGACTAAACGGGTTAGATATTATAACACCTGACGTCCTTGTGGAAAAGGGCATTGTAAAGGATTTAAAGGATGGCCTCAAGGTCCTCGGTGAGGGTGAGATTAACAGACCGATTACAGTAAGGGCAAATGCATTCAGCGCTTCTGCATCACATAAAATAGCTGCAGCAGGTGGTAAGGCGGAAATAATCTAAATTCAAAATGCAAAAATCAAAGTGTAAAATTACAATTCAAAATTCAAAAATAAATAAATTCCTTAATTTTACATTTTTAATTTTTAACTTTTAATTTTAACTATGGGTATTCTCTCGAGTTTCCAGAATATATTTAAAATCCCCGAATTAAAAAGCAGGGTTCTTTTTACCCTTGCCCTCCTCGCTGTTTACAGGATAGGCGCTCATATCCCTACACCTGGAATTAATGGAGAAGAATTGAGCAAGTTTCTTGCTGAAAAGGGCGGGGCACTTATGGGCTTTTTTGATATGTTTTCAGGTGGGGCCTTATCGAGGGTCGCTATCTTTGCCCTCGGCATAATGCCCTATATAAGCGCATCTATCATTCTTCAGTTGCTTACAGTAGTAATTCCTGCAATAGGTAAGCTTGCGAAGGAAGGAGAGGCTGGCAGGAAGAAGATAGTTAGATACACAAGATATGGGACGGTTATTATCAGTGCGATCCAGTCTTTTGGCATTGCAGCAGGCCTTGAGAGTATGGCAGGAGGGGCATTTGTGCAAAATCCTGGCTGGTCGTTCAGACTGCTGACAATGATTACACTCACATCAGGAACAGCCTTTATAATGTGGCTCGGAGAACAGATTACTGAGAGAGGTATAGGTAACGGGATATCACTTATAATATTTGCCGGTATTGTCGCAAGGTTTCCGAATGCTGTGATAAGTACAATCAGGCTGATACAGGCAGGAGAGCTTTCCATATTTTTTGTTATCTTTCTTATTGCGATGATGGTAGCTGTTGTCGTTGCGATAATCTATATGGAAAGGGGACAGAGGAAGATCCCTGTGCAGTATGCAAAGAGGGTTGTAGGTCGAAAGGTATACGGCGGCCAGTCCACGCACCTGCCGCTAAAGGTTAATACATCGGGGGTAATACCGCCCATATTCGCATCTTCTATCATTATGTTCCCTGCTACAGTAGCAGGTTTTATAGCAATACCATGGGTACAGGCGATTGCCAGACAGTTTTCTCCAGGGACAGTGCTATATACCGTGCTTTATGTCGGGATGATATTTTTCTTTGCCTATTTTTATACCGCTATTATCTTTAACCCTGTGGACATTGCAGATAATCTAAAGAAGTACGGTGGTTATATACCTGGTATAAGGCCTGGCCAGAAGACATCTGAATATATCTACAGGGTGCTTTCAAGGCTAACATTTGTGGGTGGTATCTATCTTGCAACTGTATGCATTATTCCTGAGATCTTAATAAGTAGATTTAATGTCCCTTTTTATTTTGGAGGAACTTCTCTCCTGATTGCAGTCGGTGTTGCCCTCGACACTGTATCACAGATAGAGTCGCACCTGATTACACGTTCATACGAAGGGTTCCTGAGAAAGGGAAGGCTTAAGGGCAGGAGAGGATAGATATGGTTATCTTGAAGTCTTCAGAAGAGATAGAAAAGATAGCAGAATCATGCCGTATCGTCGCCAAAACACTTGATGCCATAAAGGGCATAGTTAGGCCAGGTATTACAACGGAAGAGATCGAGGAGTTTGCAGATGCCTATATCAGGGCAAATGGTGCAGTCCCCGCATTTAAAGGATACAGAGGTTATCCTGCAAGTATCTGCACATCCTTAAATAATGAGGTTATTCATGGCATCCCTTCTAACCGCATGTTAAAGGAAGGCGATATACTGAGTATAGACCTCGGTGTTTACAGGGATGGCTTTTACGGGGATGGTGCTGTTACATTTCCTGTAGGCAAAATCTCTCCTGCAGCTGAGAAGTTGTTGAGGGTAGCAGAAGAATCCCTATACATAGGGATAGAAAATGCAAGAGTAGGCAACAGGGTTTCTGATATCTCATATTCGATCCAGAGACATGTTGAGTTAAATGGATTTTCTGTAGTAAGGGCATTTGTAGGCCATGGCATAGGCAGGTATTTACATGAGGAGCCTCAGGTTCCTAATTTTGGTATCCTAGGACAGGGCCCCAGGCTTAGGGATGGTATGACCTTAGCGATAGAGCCAATGGTAAATGAAGGGGGATACGAAGTTTTAATACTCGACGACGGATGGACAGCTGTTACCATGGACGGTAGACTATCAGCTCATTTTGAGCATACCGTGCTTATTACAGCGGATAAACCGAGAATCTTGACTAAAAGTAATTGAAGAAACTATAATTTCAAGTTAATGGTAAAAGAGGATAATATAGAGGTACAAGGTACGATTGTAGAAACCCTGCCGAATGCAATGTTCAGGGTGGAGCTTGAAAGTGGGCAGGTTATACTTGCTTATGTGTCAGGAAAGATGAGGATGCATTTTATAAAGATTTTACCAGGTGACAAGGTTACAGTAGAACTTTCACCGTATGACCTTACCAAGGGAAGAATAACTTATAGATTTAAGTGAAAAGTTAAAAGTTGAAAGTGAAAAGTTGTTGGTTTTATAACTTTTAACTCATAACTCTTAACTTTATATTTAAGAGGAAGAAATGAAAGTCCGTTCTTCAGTAAAACCTATATGTGCTAAATGCAAGGTAGTAAAGAGAAAGGGCGTTATAAGAGTTATATGTGATAACCCGAGACATAAACAGAGGCAGGGATAAAAATAGTTATGAGTTCAGAGTTCGGAGTTATAAGTGGAATAAAAATCTCCAGACTGACAGAGGAGGTATAAGTTGGCGAGAATCGCTGGAGTTGATTTACCAAAGAATGAGCGTGTGGAGATAGGTCTGACAAGGATTTTTGGTATAGGCAGGTCTCTTTCGAAGAAGATATTATCCGAAACAAAGGTTAATCCTGACACAAGGGTAAGAGACCTTACAGACGAAGATATAGTAAAAATAAGGTCAGTAATAGACAGAGACTTCAGAATTGAGGGTGACCTCAGGCGTGACATATCTATGAATATAAAAAGACTCATGGATATCGGGTGTTACAGAGGACTGAGACACCGTTCGGGACTTCCTGTAAGAGGTCAGAGGACCAGAACAAATGCTCGAACACGTAAGGGCCCCAGAAAAGCAGTTGTTGGTAAGAAGAAGGAAGCTTAATTGATGGCTCAAAGGAAGAAGGGTGCCAGGAAAGAGAGAAAGAATATTACTTCTGGAGCAGCACACATCCAGGCTACTTTTAATAATACAATAGTGACTATTACAGATCCGCGTGGTGCTGTTATTGCATGGTCCAGTGCAGGCAACTTAGGTTTTAAAGGTTCAAGAAAAGGCACTCCTTATGCAGCACAGATGGCAGCAGAGGCAGCAGCAAAGAAGGCAATGGATATAGGCATGAAGCAACTTGATGTCTTTGTAAAGGGACCTGGCGCTGGCAGGGAATCTGCTATCAGGGCACTCCAGGCAGCAGGTCTGGAGATCAATCTTATAAAGGATGTGACTCCTGTCCCTCACAACGGCTGTAGGCCTCCAAAAAGGAGGAGGGTATAAAGTGGCCAGATATACAGAAGCCCAGTGCAGAATTTGTCGCAGGGAAGGAGAAAAACTGTTTCTTAAAGGCGACAGGTGTTATACAGAAAAATGTGCTGTTGAGAGGAGAAGGTATCCCCCTGGACAGCATGGCCAAGGCCGTGGAAAATTATCTGACTACGGGATTCAGCTCAGGGAAAAACAGAAGGTCAGAAAAACATATGGACTTCTTGAAAGACAGTTCAGAAGGTATTTCCATGAGGCTGAGAGGAGGAAAGGCATTACAGGAGAGATACTCCTTCAGCTCCTCGAGAGGCGTCTTGACAATGTTGTATACCGTATGGGTTTTGCACCTAACAGGAGGGAGGCGAGACAGCTTATAGCTCATGGCCACTTCCTTGTAAATGGTAAAAAAGTAAATCTCCCTTCATATACAGTTAAGGTAGGGGATCTGGTAGAGGTAAAGGAGTCGAGCAGAGATATTCCTGAAATAAATAACAGCCTTTCGAAAATTGAGCACAGAGGACTTCCAACATGGGTTGAGGTCGACAGTGCAAATTTTAAAGGCAAGGTTTTGCATGTACCATCAAGGGATGAAGTTCAGCTTCCTGTACAGGAACAGCTAATAGTAGAACTTTATTCAAAATAGGAGACCTTATGGACCTGAAGAAAAGGGGCTTTCAGCTACCTGATAAGATCAGGTTTGATGAAGAGACCCTCACCAAGACATATGGTAAGCTTGTGGTTGAGCCCTTAGAGCGTGGTTTCGGTACCACCATAGGAAATTCGCTGAGAAGGGTTCTGCTTTCCTCACTTGAGGGGGCGGCGGTTATGGCAGTTAAGATACCAGGCGCCTTACATGAGTTCTCTACATTAAATGGCGTTAAGGAAGATGTTATTGACATAATCCTGAACATAAAAAAACTCAGGTTCAAGCTTTATACAGATGGGAAGAGAATGGCAACGATAAAAGAAAAGGGCCCTAAAGTGGTGACAGGCTGTGATATACAGGGAGATGCATTTTTTGAGGTTCTTAATACTGAACAGGTCATAGCAACCTTAGATAAAGATGCTACATTTGAAGCTGAGATGTATATAAAGAAGGGCAAAGGATATGTGCCTGCTGAATTAAATAAAGAAGAAGGCCTTCCTGTAGATGTGATTGCTGTGGACTCTATTTTTACCCCGATAAAAAAGGTTAACTTCGCCGTAGAGAAGGCGAGGGTTGGAAGGGCAACAGACTATGACAGACTTGTAATGGAGATATGGACTGATGGTAGTATAACGCCTGAAAAGGCAGTCTCTCAGGCTGCTGCGATAATAATTGAACATATGGATCTGTTTATATTCGAGGAAGAAGATGAAAAGGTTGTCCCTTCAGAGGAAGGCACAGGAGTGTCGGTAAACGACACTCCTGTATTTAATGAAAATCTTCTTAGGAATGTTGATGAACTTGAACTTTCAGTAAGATCATATAACTGTCTGAAGAATGCGAACATAAAGACCATTGCCGACCTTGTACAGAAGACAGAGCACGAGATGCTCAAGACCAAAAATTTTGGACGCAAGTCACTTAATGAGATAAAAGAAATACTGCATTCAATGGGACTTCACCTCGGTATGAGGGTTGACCTTGATGCCCTCAACAGGGAGCTGACTTTGCAAAGTGGAGGTATCGAGCAAGATGCGTCATAGAGTTGCAGGGAGGTTATTTGGAAGACCTGCGAACCAGAGAAAGGCGCTTTTAAGGGGTCTGGTGGCTTCGCTCTTTGAACATGAGAGAATAGAGACTACAATTGCGAGGGCAAAGGAGGTAAGAAGGATTGCAGAGAGGATAATTACCCTTGGTATAAAGGGTGACCTCCATGCAAAACGTCTTGCCCTTTCATATGTCCCTAACAGGGCTGCTGTCTCAAAGCTCTTCAATGAGATAGCACCACGGCTTTCAGGAAGAAATGGTGGATATCTCAGGATTGTACAGACAAGAAACAGGGTCAAGGACTCTTCACCTCTGGCTGTACTTGAATTTGTTGATTATGAGGATGTAAGGAAACCAAAAGAAACAAAGTCAAAGAAAGAAGAGTCAAAAAACTCAAAGGACCAGGAAGAAAAAAAGTAAGTGTTGAGTGCGCATTGAGAGACTCGAACTAACAGGATTTAAATCCTTCGCAGATAGAACTATATTTAACCTCCATCCAGGTATTACCTGTATTGTCGGGCCTAATGGCTGTGGGAAAAGCAATGTTGTTGACGCATTCCGATGGGTTCTCGGAGAGCAGAGTGCAAAAAGCCTCAGGGGCGAGAAGATGGAAGAGGTCATCTTTAATGGCTCTGTATCTAAAAAACCACGGGGCATGGCAGATGTTACTATGGTTGTCTCCAGCCTGAACGGTACTGAACAGACAGACGGAGAAGGCTCATCTGATACAGCTTCGGTTACAAGAAGGCTCTACAGGTCAGGTGACAGTGAATACATGCTGAATAAAAATCAATGCAGGCTAAAGGATATTAGAGACCTATTCCTCGACACTGGCCTTGAAGTAAAAAGCTATTCCATCTTTGAGCAGGACAGGATTGCAGAGATACTGAATGCAAAGCCACAGGACAGAAGGTTTTTGATAGAGGAAGTTGCAGGGGTCATGAAATATAATGTCAGGAAAAAAGAGGCCCAGGCCAAACTTGAATCATCGAGGACTAACCTTCAGAGGATAGATGATATTGTTGCAGAGGTAAAAAAACAGATTAATATTCTTGATAGACTGGCAAAGAAAGCTGAGCGATATAAAAAACTCTCCTCTGAGATAAGGGATATAGAACTCAAGATTGCAAAGAGAGATTATCAGGCCCTCAAAGAATCGTTTGAAAAGATACTTTCTGAATACAAAACATTGAAGGAAGAGGAGTCCCTTAAGAGGGCAGAACTCACAAAGATAGAGAACCAGACCGAGACAAAACGACTCGAACTCCTCGAGAGAGAGAAGGCATTAGAACAACTCCAGTTAAAGTTTCAGAATTTGGAAAAAGAGATTGCTGAACTCGAGAGGATTATAGCAGTATCAAGGACAGACAGAGATAATCTGAAGGAGTATCTCACAAAGCTGTATTCACAGGTAGAAGAACTCGATATAAAGAAATCAGAGACTATTGCCAGACATGAGGAGCTGAATGCAGCTGAGGCAACCTTATTATCAGATATAGGTGATCAGAAAGACCTGCTCACTGAGAAGACCGATTTCCTGAGGTCTGTTGAAGAAGGACTGTCAGATAAGGAAGAACTGCTTGAGGAAAAGAGGCGTGAACTGTTCGGTGTATCAGAGGAACTCAGCAACCTGAGAAATGACCTGAGCAGGCTACAATCCTCTCTTGAAGACCTGAACCGGAGAGAGTCATCATCTCTGCAGGATATAGAAGATTCAAAAAAGGTACTCACAGATATAGATTCTTCTATAAAGGAAGTAGAGTCGTCCCTCCTGAATAAAAACAATGATCTCCTACTGCTTAATGAGAAGAAGGTTATATTTATAAATGAACTCTCTGCAAACAGAAACAGGATTGAGGATCTCAGGGATGCAATGGCAAGGTCGAAAGAAGAGCTTGCATCATACACATCGCGCCTTGAATCTCTTAAAGAGATCGTCTTTGACAGGCCGACAAGGGAACTCCTCTCAGAGGGTTTAAACTTTCATCTGATTGCATCTATCTCGGATGTCATCGAGGTTGATGCTGAATATGAAAAGGCTATAGAGAGTGCACTTTCTGAGAAGGTAAACTCATTCATACTCTCATCATTTGAAGACATCGAGATCGCCATATCTTCATTAAAGGAAAAAGGGCTTAGCAGAACCGCCTTCATCCCTCTGAGACAGGAGATGAGAGATGAAAGTCAGAAGTCAATAGTCAACCCTGAATCAAGTTCAGGGCAACAGTCATTAATGAAAACCAATGACCAATGTCCAATGACCAATGACTCATCCCCTCACTCATCACTTATTACGCATCAAGGCGTAATAGGCGAGGCGCTGAGTTATGTGCGGACTGAGGAAGAGTTTTCAAATGTTGTAAAAAACCTGTTCGACAATATCTTTATAGTCAGAGATTTGAAAACGGCCCTTAATCTACGCAGTAGGGGTCATAAATTATTTTTTGTAACCATTGATGGTGAGATCGTAGAACCATCAGGGGCGGTTATCGGAGGAGAAGGCAAAGGCATCTTCAGAAGGAAGAGAGAGATAAGAGAACTTGAAGTCATCATCGCCGATAAGAAGGCCAGTATAGAGCGTATGCAGGATAGATTTAATTCAATCCAGCAGATAATTGAAAACAAAGAATCTGGCCTTAAACAGATTGAATCCACCATTGTGGATATAGAGAAAGAAAGCTCCCTCTTAAAACTGACTGCTGAAAACTACAGGGAAGAAAAAGAACGGATAAACAGAAAACTCGCTTACCTTAACATAGAGATAGAGCAGATAATCAGAGAAAAAGAATCTGTGAAAAAGCTGATCAATGAGAAAGAGGCGTCGGTTCAATCAGTAGACTTAAGAAGATCAGATATAGAACATGAAAGTACATCACTTCAGGATGAAATCAGCCAGATAAAGACGAAACTTGAAGGGCACCGTACAGAGGTAACAGACATCAGACTCTCGCTGACTTCTTTCAAAGAAAAGATAGAGTCTCTCAATAAAGAAAGGGAGACCATACTCAAAAACATAGAAGAACTTATACAGAAAAAAGAATTCATGTCAGAAGAGATCTCCTCAGTAAAGTCGCGTATCTCGCAACGTGAGAGAGAGATGGCTGAGTATGAAGAGAAGATAAAATCGCTGGTCTCTGTTGCTGATGAACTGAGGCTGGAGATATCTGAAAAGAAAGAGGCGATTGAGACTGAAAATGAAGAAGTACTACAGATCGAACATGGATTAAAGGCATTGAGACAGCAGATAGATTCGCTATCTCACAGTATATCAGGGCTTGATGTTGATAGGGCTGAACACAGATTTAAGATAGAGAACCTCTGTGGAAACATAAGGCAAAACTATGGGTCAGAGCTCGAGACCATAGAGATAGAGCCTCTGATACCTGAAGACGAACAGCGACTTATTGAACTCACAGAAAAGGTTCAGGAACTGGGACCTGTAAACCTGGGCACGCTTGAAGAATACGAAGAACTGCGTACTCGTTATGAGTTTCTGATAGGGCAACAGGAAGACCTTAATAAATCTATAGCAGGGCTTGAAGAGGCGATAACAAGGATAAACAGTACTACGAGAAGAAGGCTCAGGGAAGCCTTTGATGCCCTGAAGACAAAATTCTCAGAGGTTTTTTTGACACTTTTTGGTGGAGGCAGGGCTGAACTGGTAATGACAGACGAGAGTAATATCCTTGAGACGGGTATTGACATCATAGCTCAGCCACCTGGGAAAAAGCTGCAGAATATAAACCTTCTCTCGGGTGGAGAGAAGGCACTTACTGCATTGTCTCTGCTTTTTGCAAGCTTCCTGGTTAAACCAACACCCCTTTGTATTATGGATGAAGCTGATGCCACTCTGGATGAGTCTAACACAGAGAGGTTTGCGAGGATGCTACAGGAACTCTCAAGAGATACGCAATTTATTGTCGTGACTCATAACAGGACAACTATGAGCATAGCTGATTATATATACGGGATAACCATGGAGGAAGCAGGAGTCTCGAAGGTGATATCCATGCAGCTTGTCGAGGCATAAAAACCTTAATGTCAAATGTCAAAGCTTAAATGCCAAATTTATTTGTCATTTGGATTTTGACATTTGAATCTTATCTAATATGAACAGACTACTATTAGAGGCGTTTCCTGACATAAAGGTATCCGTTGAACCTGAAGATCTCCTCTGTTATGGCTTTGATGCATCAGGACTTGAGGCATCCCCTTCTGCAGTGGTCTGGCCAAAAGATACAGGGGATGTTGTAAAAATAATGAAGTATGCCTATGAAAACAACATCCCTGTTATTCCCCGCGGTGCTGGTACAGGCATGACAGGTGGTGCAGTACCATCAAAAGGAGCAATAATCCTCAGCCTTGAGAAGATGAACAGGATCCTTGAGATAGATTCTGAGAACCTGAATGTCCTGTGTGAGCCCGGTGTGATAAATGGCAGATTTCAGCGTGAACTTGAACGGCTCGGCCTCTTCTATCCACCCGATCCTGCGAGCATGAACTTCTGCACTATAGGAGGCAATGTTGCTGAGAATGCAGGTGGGCCGAGGGCACTTAAATATGGGGTGACAAGAGACTATGTAATGGGACTTGAGGCTGTGCTGCCTGACGGTAACATTATTCATACTGGCGTCAGGACAACAAAGGGCGTTGTCGGGTATGACCTTACAAGACTGCTCGTAGGCTCAGAAGGGACCCTCGCTGTTATCACAAAGATAAGGCTTCGAGTACTCCCGCTTCCTGAGGATGTCATCACACTCCTTGTGCTTTTCAAAAATCTTGAGGCCTCAGGCCATGCGGTCTCAAAGATTATTGCATCAAGGATAATACCGAGGACACTTGAATTCCTCGACAGCGAGGCTATGATGGCAGTTGAAAATTTTAAACCCATCGGGCTTCCGAAGGATATTGAGGCACTTCTTCTCATTGAGCTCGATGGCCATCCATCAGCAATCACAAAAGAGGCTGAGAAGATTTCAGAAATCTGTAGGTCTCTCGATGCAGAGGTGAGCATGGCAGAGGACGAAGCAGCGAGAGAAAAACTCTGGGAGTGCAGGAGGGCTGTTTCTCCTGCCCTTTATCGTTTAAAACCCACAAAGATAAATGAGGACATTGTTGTTCCGAGAAATAAGATACCTGAGATGCTGAAGCGACTGAGAAGGCTCTCAGAAGAAAGCAGGATAAAGATAGTGAACTTTGGCCATGCAGGAGATGGCAATATACATGTAAACATTATGGTTGACAGGGAAGATAAAGAGGAATATGAAAAGGGAATAAAGCTCGTTGGGCAGATATTCAAGGATACCCTTGAACTCGGCGGCACCATCTCAGGGGAACACGGCATCGGACTTACAAAGGCTGGTTATATCGGAATGGAGCTATCTAAACCAGAGATTGAAATTATGAAGTCCGTAAAAAAGATATTCGACCCAAAGAATATCCTTAACCCTGAAAAGATCTTCCCTTAATTTAAACGAGTCTCAGAACGACTTTATATATACCAAATACAGCTATTGCTATTATGAAACTACCAACCCCTTTTCTCTTGTCAATCCTCATTTAGCATAGATATAATAGTATTCAAAAGCTTAATGCATCAGGAGGGTGGATGACAATCACTGAGAGGATACTCGCTGCACATTCAGGTAAGAAAAAGGTTGAGCCGGG
>JACRGU010000148.1 GCA_016212245.1 Nitrospirota bacterium | reverse complement strand
TATTTGTGGGGTAATAAATAGATATGATTTATTGATAAGTTTTTTTTATTTGACCATAGATGTAGATGTGTATTAGTGTTTATAGCCTAATCTGTTAATCTTGAATTATAGAAGATTCAAAAATACAATATTGTATTGAAAGACTTAAGGTATGTTATGATAGAACATTCATGTTAAGATTGATAGGAGATTCCTTCTATCAATAAGTTAGATTCAAACAGAGAAAGGAGGTAGAAAGATGCCAAAGTGGAGTTATAAGGGAAAAGAATACGAGATTGATGAAGAAGGTTATCTCCAGGACTGGCAGGAGTGGGAGGAAGGAATGGCTCCAGAACTTGCAGGACAAGATGAGATTACCCTTGATGAGAAACACTGGGAGATAATCAAGTGGTTGAGAGAGTACTTTATTAAGTTTCAGATAGCACCTCCGATAAAGATGCTTGTCAAGGAGATGGGGAAGAGATTCGGTCCTGAAAAGGCGAACACCAAATATCTATATGAGCTTTTCCCAGGTGGACCTGCAAAGCAGGCATGCAGATATGCAGGGCTTCCGAAACCAACAGGCTGTGTATAATAGACAATTATAAGAGGGTAGTAAGTAGTTTGTAGCAGGTAGGAAAGGGCTACTGACTATTCACTACTTTATTTCCACTTTTTACCTTGAGGGGGAGGGGCGTGTCAACGATTTCGAACAGATGTGGATTCGGTTTGAAGGTGGAAGGAGTGATATAGACTGGATATGGAGCTGAATAATCTCCTATCAGAAAAGAGATCTATCATACTGGAAAGGTGGTTCGATGTGATACTGGAGACTTATCCTGCTGACACTTCAAGCTTTTTGAAAAAGCAAAAGAACCAATTCACTAATCCGGTGGGGTATACGATTTACCAGGGAATAGAGGGTATCTTCGAGGGACTCCTTAATGGGATTGATTCTGAAAGGGTCTCTCCATTTCTCGACGGTATTATCAGAATAAGGGCAGTTCAGGATTTTACCCCTTCCCAGGCTATTTCTTTTATCTTCCTTCTAAAGAAAGTAATTAGAGAAGAGCTAAAAAATGAGATCGGCGAAGATGGGATTGCTGAAGAGCTGTTAGAACTTGAGTCTAAAATAGATGAACTTGCCTTTTTGTCCTTTGATATATATATGAAATGTCGTGAGAAGATCTATGAGCTCAAGGCGAATGAGGTGAGAAATATGACCTTCAGATTATTGCAAAGGGCAAATCTGATCCTGAATCAAGTTCAGGATGATCCTGTCCTGAATTCTCCTGAATTAAATTCAGGACAGGATAATTCAGGAGAGGGACAGAAACCGAATTTCAAGGATGTTGATGACATTGTTAACTTAAAATAGAAAGAGGTGGTGGTGAGATGGGAACTTTATTTTCCTTCTTTGTAGTTATAATACTTGTTCTGATTGCATGGGTAGGGGTGAAGGCTGCAAATCTGCATTTCCTCTTCGGAATTATCATACCCTATATAGCTATTCTCACATTCATCGTCGGTATTATTTATCGTGTGGTTAGATGGAGTCGGTCACCTGTGCCATTCCGTATACCAACAACCTGCGGACAGCAGAAATCCCTACCATGGATAAAAGACAGTAAGCTCGATAATCCTTCCACCACACTCGGTGTTATCGGAAGGATGGCGCTTGAGGTACTTCTCTTCCGTTCCCTGTTCAGGAACGCAAAGTTCGAATTGAGGGAAGGGGCTAAGCTTGTTTATGGTTCGGCTAAGTGGCTCTGGTTAGCAGGGTTAGCGCTTCACTGGTCATTTTTTGTTATCATATTAAGACACTTCAGGCTCTTTACGGAACCTGTACTTTTCTTTGTGCCTTTACTTGAGAGTATTGATGGGTTCCTCCAGATAGGAGTGCCTTTGCTATTTGTGAGTGGTATAGTGCTTCTATTGGCTGTAACCTATCTCTTCCTTAGAAGGATCTTTATACCAGAGGTAAGATACATCTCCCTTGCCTCTGACTATTTCCCTCTCTTTTTGATTTTCGGTATAGCTTCTTCCGGAATTCTTATGAGATATTTTTTCAAGGTGCCTGTTGTGGATGTCAAGGTATTAACAATGGGGTTGATCAGTTTTAATCCTGACCCCAAGGTACTTGAGGGAATAGGTATTCTTTTTTACATCCATCTGTTTCTTATCTGCACTCTGTTTGCATATTTTCCCTTTAGCAAGCTTGTACACATGGCAGGGGTCTTCCTCAGTCCTACGAGAAACCTGGCGAATAACAACCGCATGAAAAGACACATCAATCCATGGAATTACCCTGTCAAGGTTCATACATACGAGGCATATGAGGACGAATTCAGGAAATTTATGAAAGATGCTGGGATACCAGTAGAAAAGGAGTAAAAAATGGCAGTGAAACCAAAGGTTCCGAAAGGAGTTCCTTATCCAGATGAACTCTCAAAGATAGATTACAAACCTCCTCAAAAGGGGTGGATGGATACCCTTGTTGAATTCAAACCAGGCACGTATTGCTATGGTGCGACAATAAAAAACATTAAAGCCCTTGAATCCCCGAACCAGCGGGAATGGTCGTCAAAAGATAAGGATTGGAAGCTGCCTGAAAACTGGAGAGAGATATTCTTAGAAGGGATGGAGGATAGGCTCAGGAAATATCGCTCTTTCCGGCTTTTTATGGATATCTGTGTGAGATGTGGTGCATGTGCTGACAAGTGCCACTTCTTCATTGGCTCAGGAGACCCAAAGAATATGCCTATCTTGAGGGCTGAGCTTCTCAGGTCAGTGTATAGAAAGTATTTCACAGCAGGGGGAAAATACCTTGGGAGGATTGCCGGAGCAAGAGAACTTACATATGATGTACTTAAGGAGTTATGGTACTATGCCTATCAGTGCACAGAGTGTCGTCGCTGCTCAGCCTTCTGCCCTTACGGGATTGACACAGCAGAGGTCACGATAATTGTAAGAGAACTTCTATATAATTTAGGGTTAATAACTGACTGGATTGCCGGGCCTGTGGTGAATTGTTACAGGTCAGGAAATCACCTCGGCATTCTGCCCCATACACTAAAGGATACACTCGATACATTCGCAGCCGATATAAAGACAATAACAGGCATCAAGGTGGAGCCAACCATTAACAGGAAGGGTGCCGAGATACTCTTTGTTGGGCCTTCTGGCGATTTCTTTGCTGACCCTGGCACTTTCACATGTATGGGCGAGCTCATGATTTTCCATGAGCTCGGGCTCGACTACACCTGGTCCTCCCTCGCCTCCGAGGGCGGAAACTTCGGCTTTTTCACCTCGAATGAATGGGCAAAAAGGCTCCACTACAAAATATACGCTGAAGCCAAGAGGTTGAAGGTGAAATGGATCCTCGGGGGAGAATGCGGCCATATGTGGAGGCTTATCAATCAATATCTGGATACATGGTGGGGCCCAACAGATTTCCTTGAGGAACCGGTCTCCCCTATTACAGGCACAAAATTCGAGAATGCAAAATCCACGAAGATGGTTCATATCTGCGAATTTACTGCTGATCTCATCAGGCATGGCAAACTAAAACTGGATCCGAGCAGAAACGATCACCTTAAGGTGACCTTTCATGACTCCTGTAACACCTCGAGGGCCATGGGATTCCTTGAAGAGCCGAGGTATATCATCAAGAATGTGTGCAACAATTTCTATGAGATGCCGCCAAATACTATCAGAGAGCAGACTTTCTGCTGTGGAAGCGGCTCAGGGTTAAATGCAGGGGAGAATATGGAGTTGAGAATGAGGGGAGGCTTTCCTAGGGCAAATGCAGTGCGGTATGTTCATGAGAAATATGGTGTGAACATGCTGGCTAATATTTGTGCGATTGATAGGGCCGCCCTTCCCGCACTGATGGATTACTGGGTCCCAGGGGTGGGCGTCACAGGCACTCACGAGATGGTTGCGAATGCCCTTGTGATGAAGGGGGAGAAGGAGAGGACAATTGATATGCGTGGTGAACCCCTTTTAGGGAAGGAGGCGAAGGGAGATGTATAACAGCAGAAATATCATTATAGGTCTTATTATCTTTGCTGCCTTTGTGACATTTCCTTTTTACAATAATTTTGGGAAAGCGGTTACTAAGCCGGATCCGAAACTCGATACACCTGAGATTCAGAAATTTCCGGAGAATGAGAGGCGATGTGTAGAGCCGAAGGAATTTATGAAGGCTGGACACATGCAACTTCTTAATGGCTGGAGGGATTCTGTTGTCCGCTATGGAAACAGGATTTATGTGAATGATGCTGGGAAGGAGTTTGAGATAAGTCTTCAGAATACATGTATGAAATGCCATTCTAATAAGAAGAAATTTTGCGATGAATGTCACAACTATGCGGCAGTAAAGCCTTACTGCTGGAAATGCCATATCGAGCCGAAGGAGAAGGAAACATGAGTATCAACAGAAGAGAATTCTTAAAAATAGCAGGGATCTCCACTGTAGCAGGAATCGGGGCCCCCTGGGCTATTAATGAGATTCTAAACCGTGGAGTTGAGGCTGCAAGGGTCTTACCCGGTCTTGAAGCCTTGGTAGCAAAAAGATGGGCGATGGTCATTGATACAAGAAAGTTCAGGACAGCAGATGATTACAAAAGGGTTATGGATGCATGCCATCGTATCCATAATGTTCCTGACATTGAAAATCCAAAGCATGAGGTCAAATGGATATGGACCGATACATTTGAGCATGCATTCCCTGGCCAGGAACATAAATACATGCCAGAGGATATAAAACATAAACCCTTCCTTCTGCTCTGCAATCATTGCGAAAGACCTATGTGCGTGAGGGTCTGTCCCACCAAGGCCACATTTAAGAGAGAAGATGGAATAGTCATGATGGATATGCATCGCTGTATTGGATGCAGGTTCTGTATGGCAGCGTGTCCTTTTGGAGCAAGAAGCTTCAACTGGAGAGACCCTCGGCCTTTTATCAAGGAGGAGAATAAGGAATTCCCAACGAGGATGATTGGTGTCGTTGAAAAGTGCACCCTCTGTTATGAAAGACTTGCTAAGGGTCTTAAACCTGCATGTGTGGAGGAGTCCAATGGTGGTTTGATCTTCGGTGACCTTGGAGACCCGAATTCAGAGGTAAGGAAGATTCTCAGCTCAACCTATACCATTCGGCGTAAACCCGAGCTTGGAACAGAGCCCAGTGTTTACTACATAATAGGAGGTAACGAAAATGTTTGAGAAGGCGCTAACCGGAAGTCGGAGATACTGGGTATGGGTATTTATACTGCTTAGTATAATTGGAGTAGGGTTCATTGCCTATATGAGGCAATATACTTACGGCCTGGGGATAACAGGCATGAACAGGGATGTCTCCTGGGGTTTCTATATTGGGCAGTTTACCTTTCTCGTTGGAGTAGCAGCAGCAGCAGTTATGGTAGTCCTGCCTTATTACCTTCATAACTATAAAAAATATGGCAGGATTACTGTCTTGGCAGAATTTTTAGCCGTTCCTTCTGTTATAATGTGCCTCCTGTTTATCTTTGTGGATTTAGGTCAACCGTTTCGAATCATGAATGTAATACTCCATCCAACTCCTAATTCTGTCATGTTCTGGGATGCTGTTGTTTTAAGTGGTTATCTCCTCCTTAATATTCTTGTCGGCTGGACAGTCTTAGGTGCGGAGCGTAAGGAGGTGCCACCGCCTAAATGGATAAAGCCCTTTATATACATTGCTATTGCGTGGGCACCAAGTATCCATATAGTGACAGCCTTTCTTTACTCCGGCCTCCCAGGAAGGCACTTATGGCTAACCGCTATCATGGCAGCCCGGTTCTTAGCCTCAGCCTTTGCTTCTGGACCCGCTCTTATCATCATCATAAGCCTGATTGTAAGAAGGTTCACCAATTTTGATCCTGGCAGAGAAGCCATCCAAACCCTTGGAAAGACTATCACTTATACTATGATTTTAAATGTACTCTTCCTTGGATTTGAACTCTTTACCGGCCTTTACAGTAATATCCCGGGGCATATGCATCCTTTCCAGTATCTCTATGCTGGGCTGGAAGGACACGGAAAACTTGTTCCAATGATGTGGATTTCCAGCATACTTGCAGTTATTGCCCTTATCCTCTTAATTAACCCTAAGACGCGCAGAAATGAAAGCACCTTAGCAGTGGCTGCTGTTGTGGTATTTACCTCTTTATGGATTGATAAGGGATTTGGTCTGGTTGTGGGTGGATTTATACCAAACCCTCTTGAAAGAGTAACGGAGTATTGGCCTACAATACCTGAGACATTAATCACCCTCGGGGTTTGGGCAATTGGGTTCTTAATACTCACCCTCCTTTATAAAGTAGCTGTATCAGTCAAGGAAGAGGTAGTCTATGATAAGTATGGTGAAAAGCAGGTTAAACTTTTTAAATAAACCTACGGGTTAAATTGAGTTAAGGAGGTGAGGTTTTAAAGTGTGGATTGTAACAATTGATCCTGAGAAATGCACGGGAGAGGGAAAGTGTGCAGATATATGTCCTGTGGAGGTATTTAAGGTAGAGAATGGCAAATGCGTCGTTGTTAATGGAGACGCATGTGAGGGTTGCGAGAGCTGTCTTGCTGAATGTCCGAACGAGGCAATAACACTCAAGGAGATGTAAGAAATTACCTATATCAAAAAAAGGGATATCTGAGACACCAGATATCCCTTTTTATATGCACTGTGCAATTTACCAACCTCTGGTGGTAAATTGTCGCCTCCTAATTTAAATATTAAAAGTTACCTTACTGCGTCTTTGAGCGCCTTGCCGGAACTGAACTTCGGTGTCTTGGCAGCAGGGATTGTGATAACCTCTCCAGTCCTTGGATTACGGCCTTTTCTGGACTTTCTTTTAACAACTGAGAAGGTCCCGAAACCGACGAGGGTGACCTTCTGTCCTTTCTTTAATGCTGCCCTGATAGAATTCAGGGTAGCATCCAGCGTTTTGGATGCATCTGCCTTGCTGAGCCCTGCACCTGAAGCTATCTTGTCAATAAGCTCCGCCTTTGTCATTAATCTTCCCCCCTTTCATTTATTTATTTTATTCAAGAGATAATAAAAAGCTAAGATAACAGTATCAAGAAGAAATCCTTTTGTCAAGCCAAAAGTGAAGGCCTGAGAAAAAATTTTTTATGCCAGTTACAGCAGTTATTAATAAATAGTTTTTAGTTGTTAGTAAAATCTGGAGCCGGTGGGGAGAGTCGAACCCCCGACCAGCTGATTACGAATCAGCTGCTCTGCCTCTGAGCTACACCGGCAGATGGTGAGCCGTGGAGGATTCGAACCTCCGACCCGCTGATTAAGAGTCAGCTGCTCTACCAGCTGAGCTAACGGCCCATTTCTTTCTCGCGCGCCTGAGAGGATTCGAACCTCCGACCCTCGGCTCCGGAGGCCGATGCTCTAATCCACTGAGCTACAGGCGCACTGACTACAGTTATTAGTGAATAGTGATCAGTTGTCAGTAAAAAAATAAATATCATCAATCTTACACTGTTCACTAATCACTATTAACTAATCACCGAAATTTGCAGAGCAAATTTCGGTTGGGGTGAGTGAGGGGACTTGAACCCCCAACACCTGGAGCCACAGTCCAGTGCTCTAACCATTGAGCTACACTCACCGTCAACAGTGATTAGTGAACAGCGATCAGTTATTAGTATAAATCAAAATTAAATAAAATTTTCACTTCACTAAACACTATTCACTACTAACTATTCACTGCGAATTTTGCTCCGCAAAATTCGCTTGGCGCGCCTGAAGGGATTCGAACCCCTGACCCACTGCTTAGAAGGCAGTTGCTCTATCCAACTGAGCTACAGGCGCACTAACGACTGATAACTAATCAATGCAAATTTTGCAGAGCAGAATTTGCTTAGAGGCTATAAATTATAAGAGTTTATAAGAATTTGTGTCAACATGCCGTTATATTCAGCATTTAGAGTTGACTGTATTATCTTTCCTATTTTACTATTCACTGTCCACTATTAACTGATCAGTGTTTTTAAATGGGCGGTTAGCTCAGGTGGGAGAGCGCCACGTTCGCAACGTGGAAGTCGGGGGTTCGAATCCCCTACCGTCCACCATACGATCTTGCCTTAAAACCTTCTCACGATGAGCTTCCTGAATTCCTCAGAGAAGAAGAGTATGAAGGCAAATGGGATTAAGACAAGCCAAACGGTTATGGGGATAGGAGAGGTGGAGAATATTCTATTGCCAACCGGATGGTAGACGATGAAAAACTGGAGCATGAGTTCTACTGCGATGCCTGCAAATATCAGCCTGTTTGAAAATAATCCTATACTGAATACGGATTCCCTGTATGAGCGGCAAGCAAAGACATTTGCAATCTGGGTGACTATTATTGCGGTGAGGCAGGCAGTTGTTGCCTGCATATATAGAATATTATTTGCAGGAAGCATCTCACCCCACTGCCATCCACCTGATTTCAATACATAGAAGAATCCAAATAGTCCTGCTGCTGCCTCGATTGGTCCGAGAAAAAGATATGCCCTGCTTAAAAGTTTTAGATTGAGCAGTCGTTCCTTCGGATTTCTTGGAGGTTGCCACATAAGTTCTTCTGTTGGTTTTTCAGCACCGAGTGTAAGGGCAGGAAGCATGTCAGTACCGAGGTCAACAGCAAGTATCTGTATGATAGTAAGCGGAAGAGGGATTCTAAAGATAACGTAAGCGAGATAAGGAATAATCTCAGGAATATTTGATGAGAAGATATAGCTTATGAATTTCCTAATATTTTCATAAACTGCCCTGCCTTCTTCTATCGCATTCACAATAGTTGCAAAGTTATCATCAAGAAGTATCATGTCTGATGCCTCTTTTGCAACATCGGTTCCTGTTATTCCCATTGCTATTCCAATATCCGCCTTTTTCAATGCAGGTGCATCATTCACACCATCACCTGTTACAGCAACCCTTTCGCCGTCCTCCTTCAGCATCGAGACAACCCTCATCTTGTGCTTTGGTGTCATGCGGGCAAATATAACCTCTTTTTTGTTAAGAACATCTCTCAATTTCCTGTCATCCATCTTCGTAAACTCATGGCCCTCAACAATAACAGGGGCCCCTTTGACAAGTCCTATCTCCCTTGCAATTGCCTCGGCTGTGCTACTTCCATCACCTGTGATCATGATTACCTTTATTCCTGCCTCATGACATTTTTTTATGGCTTCAGGGACTTCAGGTCGTGGAGGGTCTTCGAGTCCAATGAGGCCGACAAAGACCATATTGTTTTCTAAGTTTTGAGTTTTGAGTTCTGAGTTCTGAGTTTCTTCAATCTCTTTATATGCAAATGCCAGAACCCTCAACCCCATATCCATCATGGAATGATATGCCTCAAGTACCTTTTTCTGAAGATAGTCATCCATCTGTAATACTTTTCCTCCAATCAGCATGTGGCTGCATAAAGGAAGGAGTCCTTCCATCGCACCCTTTGTAAATGCAATGCGTTTTCCATCAACCATATTAACTGTTGTCATCCTCTTTCTTTCAGAATCGAAAGGTATCTCAAATAAACGTTCTGCCTTTATCTCTCCTGAGAATTCCATTGCTGCTCTGAGAAGTGCAACTTCAGTTGGATCTCCTCTATATTGTCCATCTATAAAGCGTGCATTGTTACAGAGACATGCTATTTTAAATAGTTCAGATGCATTGCCTTTTTTAAAATCTCTTACATCAACAATCCTGTTGTCAAACCATATCTTTCTCACAGTCATCCTGTTCTGTGTGAGTGTTCCTGTCTTGTCTGTACATATCACAGTTACAGAGCCGAGTGCCTCAACAGATGTGAGTGTCTTTATAAGTGCCTTTCTTTTTGCCATTCTCTGACTTCCTATGGCCAGTGAGAGGGTAACTGTTGGGAGAAGTCCCTCAGGAACATTAGCAACAATGATTCCTATAGCAAAGATGAAATTTTCCCAGAAGGTTCTCCCTATAGAATAACCTACTGCAAAAAAGAGGACACCCATGACTGTTGCAATAACAGCAATAACCCTCGTTACCTTTATTATCTCTATCTGGAGGGGACTGAGCCCTGACTCTACTGCACCTGTAAGATGCGCAATGCGACCAAATTCTGTCTGCATCCCTGTTGCAAAGACGACAGCCTTACCTGAGCCACTCACAACAGTTGTGCCTGCAAATGCGACATTAGGGCTCTCTATTAGTTCCCCATCAAACTTATCCGGCACCCTCGGTATAGGCTCTGACTCTCCTGTTAGCGATGCATTGTTCACCATCAGTCCTGATGTCTCTATAAGCCTTGCGTCTGCAGGAACCTTATCCCCTTCTGAGAGAAAGATGATATCACCAGGCACGATATCCCGTGCATGCAGATTCCTTTCCTTACCGTTACGCAATACCCTTACATAAAAAGGAAGTATTTTTTTCAGGGCATCGAGGGCCTTTTCAGCCTTATATTCCTGGATGAATGTAAAAATAGCATTAATAAAAATAACAGCAACAATAGCGAGGCCCAGTGTAAGCATCCCTTCCCCCGGGTGCAGATATTCAGAGAGGAAGCAAAAAAATGTAGCTATCCAGAGGAGTATGGCAAGAAAGTGTGTGAACTGTTTTATAAATTTAATAATAAGAGGTTTTTTCTTAACCTCTTTTATCTCATTCGGACCGAATTCAGCAAGACGCTTTTCAGCCTCTTTCTCTGTGAGTCCCTGTTCTGATACAATGAGTTGTTTTAGTACATCTTCAGGAAGAAGGCTATGTATCTTCATGTCTGGGTCTGAAGATTATCAGGTCGCACGGCGTTTCCCTTAAGACCTCTTCGACAGGATTACCTTTTAAAATAGAGCTAAGAAGACTTCTCTGGCTCGCCCCCATTATTATCAGGTCATGTCTCTTTGTGAATGCCTCGACTGTAATTGTCCTTCCAGTCTTCCCTGGTATAATTCTTCCACCATGCATTACCTTATACCTCTTCATATGTTCCATAAAGTGAGAGATATCTGGAGGCAGATGTTTTTCCCATTCGAGGGGTGAGAGGTGTATCTCACCATGAAAGAATTTTGAGATTGGTTTAGGTGTATGAAATACAAAAACCTCAGAGCCAAATGCCTCGGCAATCTTTGCTGTGAAATATGTCCTTTCCTTTACATGATTGACCCGGGCCTTTAGAGGCACAAGTATCTTTTTGGGATGTATCTTCCCGATATGTACAACCCTTACAAGTACAACAGAACATGGAAGGTTGAGAGAGAGACTCCTTGCTACTGTGCCGGCATAGAATCTTCGTTCAATATCCTCCCTTCTTGTTGCAGCAAAGACAATATCTATATTTTCATGTCTTACAAGCTCTCCTATTTTTCTGACAGGGTCTCCCCTTTCTGTAATAATCTCAGCCTCAACACCAAGCGTGTCTGCCTGAAGAAACAGCCGCTTTATAGCATCTTCAGCCCTGTTAAAACCTTCTCCTGATAGCCCTTTTTCTGCGATAAAGCACAGGTAGAGTTTGCTACCGCATATCTTTGCAAGGTTCAGGGCATATTTTGCAGCAATCTCTGAGTTCAGGTATTCGTTTATTGCGGCAAGTATCTTCTTATACATATCGAAATTATACTACTAAATTTAGGTGCAGGCTATTTTTATTTTTACATTTTTGTGGTTTTTGAATTGAATTATTATATGTAAAGCCTTAAAATTAGACATAGCCATTAAGGTAATAACCCCTTTTTATCGATAAAATAATAGTTATGATATTTTTGACCTTAGAGAAGAAGAAGCTGTCTGAATTCCTCGATGCCCTGAGCAGGGAATTCAGGCTCGTTGTTCCTGAAAAGAAAGGGGAGAAAACATACACATTTTCTCATTATTCCAGTTTTAATAAAGTTGCCCTCGAGTTTTTGAGGACAATCCTCCCGCCCAAAAAGTTCTTTTTCCTTCCAAAAGAAAGCTTGTTTAACATAGGTAATGACTTTAATATCAATTCCTGCTCTATAGATAATGCTGACTACATACTTTTCGGCCTGCATCCATGCGACCTTCACGGCATTGATATCCTTGACAGGGCATTCTCATATAAGGGAAGAGACAGCTTCTACTGGCAGAGGCGGGAGAAAATAGGCATCATCGGGTTTAGTTGCCTTCCAGACAAATACTGCCTCTGCAAGTCCATGCGCACCGATTTTATCGAAAGCGTATATGACATCTTCCTTTATACCCTTGATAATGTTTATATGGTTACTGTGAGGACCGCCCTCGGTGATGATATGGTCAGGTTAAAGCCCGAACTATTTAAGGAATGCACAGAGATGGATATCGCTGAATATAAAGAAAGGATAAAGATTAGGGATTCAAAGTTTATCAGAATTATTGATATAACCAACCTCGCAGAACTCCTTACACTCGAGTATAAGAGTGAGATATGGGAGGAGTACAGCAAGAAGTGCCTCTTTTGTGGCAGTTGTGTGATGGTCTGTCCGACATGCCAGTGCTTTGATGTTTATGACTCGACTGACATGATAAGTGAATACTCTATAAGGTGGAGGAGATGGGATACTTGTATGAGAAAGGATTATGCCCTTGTTGCAGGGGGTCATAACTTCAGGGAAGGGAGAGCGGAAAGGTTCAGGTTCAGGTATCTGCATAAGGAAATAGGGTTTGGAGATGAGCATGGAAAGCCGTCATGCACAGGATGTGGAAGGTGTAGCGAGACATGCCCTGCAGGAATAGATATGACTGAGGTTGTGAGGAGGATAAGGGAGTGAGTATTATCCCTGAGATTGCAACTGTCATAGAAAAACGTTCTCTCGATAAGACGCACAGTCTTTTCAGGATTGTATTTGACAGTGAGAAAAAGAGGGATTCTTTTACATTCAGACCGGGCCAGTTTATAATACTCAGCATTTTTGGTGTAGGAGAGGCACCGATATCCATTACATCCTCGCCTGATGAAAAAGGGTTTATAGATCTGTGTGTCAGGAAAATAGGCAGGTTGACAACAGCCCTTCATGAACTCGAAGAGAATTCAAAGGTCGGCATAAGGGGACCCTATGGCAACGGCTATCCTGTTGAGAATATGGAAGGGGGAAATCTGCTTATTGTTGCTGGTGGTCTCGGGATTGCACCACTCAGATCCATGCTTAGATATGCCCTGTGGCATAGAGATAAGTTCAAACAGGTATCAATTGCCTATGGTGCAAAAGATGTTGAAAGCGTACTATTCAGGGGTGAAATGTATAGCATTGCAGAGAGAAAGGACATAAAATGTCTCCTCTCTGTAGATAGGGTAGAGGAAGGCACTTTATGGAAGGGACACCATGTTGGTAGGGTTACAGATTTACTTGATATGATAGACATGCCACTTAAAGATACATCTGTAGCTGTATGCGGCCCACCGATATTCTATAAGTTTGTCTTGAGGAAACTCCTCGACCTCGGATACTCAAAGGGTAGGATATATATGTCTCTTGAAAGAAGGATGGAATGCGGTCTCGGGAAGTGCGGCCATTGTGTTGTAGGGCATAAGTATACATGCATAGAGGGTCCTATTTTTACCTACTGGGACGCAATAAATCTGCCGGAGATATTTTAGATGAAATTCAAAATGAAGATACATCCCCCTCACCCTGACCCTCTCCCGCAAGGGGAGAGGGTACCATCAATTTCCCCTCCCTTGATGGGAGGGGATGAAGGGGAGGGTGGTTATACATATGGATAAACCTAAGGTTGGTCTATACTCCCTTACCTCCTGCTCTGGAGATATCCTCGAAACAACAAATATAGAGGAGGATTTACTGACAGTGCTTAAGTGGATAAAGGTTGTTGACATGAATGTTGCTATGCCTTCAACAGGTGAGACCCCGGATATCGCCTTTGTAGAGGGTGCAGTAACAAAGGATGAAGAGATAGGGTTTCTGAGAGACCTCAGGAAAAGTGTTAAATATCTGATACCAATTGGTACTTGTGCATGCACTGGAGGGATTATAGCGAGAGGCCCGGAGGAAAGGCGTGAGTGGCTCAGTGATGTTTATAAAGAGGCAGGTGAAGATATAGCCCTGCGATTTCCCAGACCGGTGAGGGAATTTATTGCAATAGATTTCTCAATACCAGGTTGTCCGATTGATAAGAACTATTTTTTACACTGCCTCGGCTATCTACTGAAAGGTGTTCTTCCTGAGGTGCCGAATTACCCTGTATGTATGGAATGTAAGATGAAAGAGAATGAATGTCTCTTGCATTACAGGAGACTTCCATGTATGGGGCCTGTAACAAGGGGTGGATGCGGTGCAAGGCAACCATCTTTTGGAAGGCCATGTGATGGATGTTTCGGGATATATGACGATGCAAATGTGGAGGCGCTAAAGGCGATACTCAAAGATATAGGGTTGAATAATGATGAGATTCAAAAGAGATTCGATCTTTTTCTGGAGAGAGGATGCACATAGAGAACTTAATATCACGGATTGAAGGCCATGGAAAGATAGGCCTGAAGATCGAGGGTGAAAAGGTCATCTCAGTTGACCTGGATATCCTGACTCCTCCGAGACTGTTCGAGAAACTCATTATCGGGAGGCATTACAGTGATGTCCCGACAATAGTATCGAGGATATGTTCCATATGCTCTGCCTCTCATAGGGTCGTCTCTGTCATGGCAATAGAGGACGCCTTTGGTATAGAGATTTCCGAAGGCACAAAGATGTTAAGAGAGCTGCTCCTTCACGGCGAGTTGCTTGAGAGCCATGGCCTCCATCTCTTCCTTTTATCGCTTCCTGATTATCTCGGCTATCCGTCTTTTATTGAGATGGCGAAAGAAAGACCTGGCATTGCAAAACTCGGATTCATGATAAAGGGATTGGGGAATACTATCCAGGAGAAGGTAGGTGGCAGGGCAATACACCAGATTACACCAGTCGTCGG
>JACRGU010000149.1 GCA_016212245.1 Nitrospirota bacterium | reverse complement strand
TGACCTTAACATCTTTAATGGTAGAGGTAGGGTCAAACGAGACCTCCCCTGTTGCGAGGTCCACGGAAACCATTCTGCGGGACTCCTCAACCTGTCTACCATAGTCATCAAGATACTTGAAAAGTATATATGCCCCTGCATATGAGGATAGCGAAGCGGCTACAGAAGGATTAACATATAAAGTGTATGGGATTTCTGGAACTAAAGATGCTGTAAATGCCTCTTCTACAGTGCCAACCATCAAAAATACAATTATGAATACCAGAATAAGCTTCTTCACGCCATCAATCCATCTGGGGAAGTTATACTAGACATAGATTATTATTTTGTACTCTATCCTAAAGTCAAGGTATTTTTCACATAACATTAGAAAAGCCTTACTTCAACGACTTCACCTGCTTCTATTCCAAGTTTTCTCAAGGGTATTACAACCATGCCATCTGCCTTTATCAGTGTTGTTATCAGGCCTGATTTTCCGAGTATCGGTACCGCCCATAGTTCCCCTCCCCTTTCCTCTATAGCAACACTTACATGCTCCTCTCTTCCTGAGCTCGATGATATGTTTCTTGAAATTCTGGCCTTAACAGTCCCTCTGGTAACCGGAATAGCTGTATTAACCGCTCCAGTAAGCCTCTTTAATACCGGCTCAATAAAAAGTTCAAAACAGACTGTAATTGCTACTGGATGTCCTGGAAGTCCGAAAACAGGCACATTCCCAACAGCGCCACCTATCATGGGTTTGCCTGGCTTTAATGATACACCATGGAACAGGACTCCTGGCTTCCCCATGTCGTTTATCACCCGGGCTGTCATATCCTTTGTGCCTACAGAGCTACCACCTGTAATCACGACCATATCTGAATCCCTCAAAGACTCTTCAACAACATCTCTTATGATCTCGTACTTATCACTGAATATTCCTCTTCTTACAGGAATGCCTCCAGCATTTAAAATCAGTCCTGATAGGTTATACGAATTTATATCACGTACCTGGCCGGGCCTTATAGGCTTATCCGCAGGGACTATCTCATCACCTGACGATATAATAGAGACCCTCGGTTTTTCATAAACCCATATATCTGTTATACCAAGGCCAGCAAGTACTCCTATGTCCTGCGGCCTCAATCTACGGCCCCTTTTCAGTATACACTCATCCTTTTTTGCATCCTCACCTGCCTTTATTACATTTTCACCTGGGGCAACAGGTTTTACGACCTCTATCATTCTCTCATCCACCTGCTGGGTATGTTCGAGCATCACAACTGCATCTGCACCCTCTGGAAGCATTCCACCTGTTGCAATCTTTGCAGCCTCGCCTTTTTTAAGCTCAAACTCAGGCTCCTCACCCATTAATATTTCATCTTTTATGCTAAGGTATGATGGAAAGCTCTCTGTAGCACCAAATGTATCAGCAGAGTTTACTGCAAATCCATCTACTGTTGACCTATCAAATACAGGAAGGTCCTCGGGTGAAAATATATCCCTCGAAATTATCATCCCGTAAGAGTCTCCGATGGTAAGGTTAATTTCAGCAGGTGTTTTAAAGGGTATGTGCTTCAGAATGAGTTCCAGAGCCTTCTCTACAGTGATGAGTTCCTCTCTGCCGAGCATATCACGCATTGCATTTCCCTTATGCTTGATTAAACTTACTCATAGCCTTATCCACTCCTTCCGAGACAATATAACAAATCGCATCCGCTGCCTTTTGTATCACATCTTTGATTAATGCAACCTCATATCTCCTGAATCTGCTCAGGACATAATCTTCAACGTGTACTCCTTCTTCCCTTCCTATCCCGACCTTCACTCTTATGAAATCCTTCGAACCAATGCTCTGTATTATTGACTCAACGCCCTTGTGTCCTCCTGATGAACCCCTTTTCTTAATCTTTAATTTACCTGTTTCCATATCGAGGTCGTCATGGATGACTATAAGGTTTTCAGGTTGGATGTTAAAATTTCTGAGTATATTTTTAACAACAGGGCCGCTCCTGTTTACATAAAGAAGGGGCTCTATAAGCAGGATATCCTCTCCTCCTATAGGGCCCCTTCCGATGCTGTATTCTTCCTTATCTTCAAAATCTATTTTATGTCTGTTAGCAACCTCCTCTATCACCATAAAACCAATATTATGTCTGGTTCTAGAGTATCTTCTCCCCGGATTCCCAAGACCGGCAATTAACCACACTACGCCTCCTCTTCCTTCTTACCTTTCTTTATCACTTCTGGTTCTGCAACTTCTGGAGCAGTAGAGATCTCAGCAGGTGCTGCTTCCTCAGCAACTGGAGCTATAACATTGACTATAACCTCGTCAGGGGATGTAAGAACTTTTATACCTTCTTCGAGTTCCAGATCGTTTACATGAAGAGATTGGCCTGTCTCGAGCTTTGATATATCTATCTCAATACGACGTGGTATCCTGTCTGGAAGGCATTCTATCTCTATCTCCCTAAGCACATGTTGTAGTATCCCTCCCTCTCTCTTCACCCCTATCGGTTCTCCAACAGTTGTTATATGTACAGTAACCCTTACCTTTTCTGTAAGCGAGACCTCAAAAAAATCTGTATGGAGTAGTTCTCCCTTGATGGGGTCGAGCTGGTAATCCTTCATAAGTGCAAGCCTGCTTTCACCATCTGCAAACTGAAGGTTTACCATAACCTGTTCACCAGCGGTTGTGTTAATAAGGTGTGCGAGTTCTTTTTTGGAAAGTTTTATAGGGAGAGCCCCTCCTCCCCTGTAAAGAATTGCAGGAATCATATTCTCCCGTCTGAGGGCACGTGCTGCTCCCTTTCCAACATTCTCCCGCTTCTCTGCATTAATAGTTATCCTTTCCATTCATCCTCCTATACAAAAAGCGAACTTATCGAAGATTCCTCATGGATCCTATTAATTGCCTCTGCAAGAAGAGGCGCTATACTCAAAACAGTGAGTTTTCTGCACTGCTCTTTTTTACTATCGAAGGGTATTGTATTTGTAACAATGAGTTCCTCTATAACTGAATTATTCACATCATCAACTGCAGAGCCTGAAAGTACAGCATGCGTACATGCTGCAACAACTCTGATTGCACCTTTCTCCTTCAGGGCAGTGGTAGCTTTTGTGGTTGTGCCACCAGTATCAATCATATCATCGAGTATAAGGGTATCCCTGTCTTCAACTTCACCTATCACATTCATCATCTGTGAGACATTCATCACCTCACGCCTTTTATCAATAATCGCGATGGAGCACTGAAGTCTTTTTGCAAAGGCCCTTGCCCTCTCAACACCACCTGCATCAGGTGATACAATTACGAGGTTTTCGAGATTATAATTCTTTCGTATATAATCAAGAAGGACAGGTGCTGCATAAAGATTGTCCACAGGGATATTAAAAAACCCCTGAATCTGGGCTGCATGGAGATCAATGGTAAGGACTCTATTTGCACCTGCAGCAGCTATCAGGTCAGCGACAAGCTTTGCAGATATCGGGACCCTCGGCTGAACCTTTCTGTCCTGCCTTGCATATCCATAGTAAGGGATAACAGCTGTTATTCTCCTTGCGGATGCCCTCTTAAAGGCATCTATCATTAGAAGCAGTTCCATAATATTATGATTTACCGGCATGCAGGTTGGCTGTAGCACAAACACATCCGCGCCTCTCACATTCTCGTTAATCTGTATCATAATTTCACCGTCACTGAAGGTAGTTACAGTGGCGTCTCCGACAGGTATACCGAGATAACTCGATACCTCTTGTGCAAGCTCCCTGTGGGCATTACCAGTAAAAAGTTTAATCCCCTCTGGCATCTTTCCCTCCTACTAAAAGTTGAAGGTTAAAAATCAAAAGTTGAAAGTTAAAAATCCTTTGTGATTAAGTATATAACTCTCTATTCTTAACTTATAACTTTAAACTTTTAACTCTTAACTTCTAACTCTCGATTTTGCAACGCAAAATCGAGTTGGCTGGGGCGGGAGGATTCGAACCTCCAGATGGGAGATCCAAAGTCTCCTGACTTGCCGTTTGTCTACGCCCCACTCGTCACTGTCTCGACAACTCTGCACCAGTTAGGCTTCATTGCCTTAACAGCCTTTTTTGCTGTATCTCTATTATCAAACACCCCAAAGACAGTTGGTCCACTGCCGCTCATTGCAGAAATTACTGCCCCTCTTTCTATTAACCTCTCCTTAAGCTCACCAACTACTGGATATTTCTCAATCACGGCCTTCTCAAGGTCGTTATTAAGCATGGTGTTAAGAGAAACAAAATTTCTTCTCTCGAGGGTATGACAAAACAGTTTAATATCATCAGTTTTTTTTGTCAACCAGCTAATATTTGCATAAGCCCATGCAACAGGGACAGATATTGGAGGCTTGACAAGAAGAAGCACTACAGATGAGTTAATTTTTAATGGGGTTACTCTTTCACCTCTCCCTTCAACAAAGGCAAATGAACCGTTTAAAAAAAATGGGACATCCGAGCCGAGCTCTGAACCTATTGAACTTAACTCTTCATTACTTAACCCGAGACCCCATAGCATATTAAGCCCCCGAAGCGTATACGCAGCATTACTACTACCACCTCCAAGACCGGCAGCGACCGGTATATCCTTCTGTAAGACTATCTTTGCACCCTTTCTGTAAGATGTATACCGCTTGAGCAGAGATGCAGCCCTGTAAATAAGATTATCCTCGAGAGGTATATCTAGATCACTCACTACCTCTATAGTATCTGCGTGCTCAAATATAAGGTCATCATAAAGGTTAATGCACTGCATGATGCTTAAAATATCATGGTAACCATCCTCCCTCTTTCCGAGGACTGTAAGAAACCAGTTTATCTTTGCAGGGGCCCTCAACGACAGTGACGAGTTTTTCATCTTAAATTTTGAATTTTCTTTTCGACCCTTTCTTTAAGTCCTTCTTCCTTTTCATGGAACTCAATTGCCCTTTCCCAGAATTCCTTTGCCTTTTCCTTGAGACCTTTCGAGTTATAGACATCTCCTATATGTTCAAGTATGACAGGGTCATCCCTTACTATTTCAGCAGCCCGCTGTAAAAGCTTCAATGCCTCATCATGCCTCCCTAATTTGAAATAAACCCATCCCATACTGTCTATTATATAGCCGTTATCAGGCTTGAGCTCAAGCGCCCTAATGATAAGTGACTGTGCTTCTTCGAGGTTTACACCCCTTTCAGCATAGCTATAACCCAGGTAATTAAGCGCATCCGCATGCCTGGGGTTAAGAGCGATTGTCCTCTTGAGCTGTACCACCATCTCATCATGTCTGTTTGTCTTATCGAACACTATGGCAAGATTAAAGTTCAATTCATCATTGTCATTAAAACGGGTGAGCGCCTCTTTCAGAACAGTCTCAGCCTTTGCATAATCTTTTTTATGGAGGAGGGTAACAGCAAGGTATAAATAAACCTCAGGTTTTTCCTTTTCAAAGCTGAGTATTTCTTCATAAACGGCTATCGCATCACTATCCCTGTTCAGCTTTGAATACAGATATCCGAGATGAAGGAAGGCACTTAAATTCTTTGGCTCCTGCAGAATAATTTTTTTTAATTCTGAAACAACTTCTTCATATCTACCCATCTCTTCTAAGGATACTGAGAGGTAATACCTTATTGCAGTGTTATCAGGTCTGGCCTCAAGTACAATCCTGAATTCCTCTATAGCCTTATCATACTGCCTGTCTTCAAAATAAAGGAGTCCGAGCCTTATGTGAATATCAATACTTGCAGGTTCATACATGCTCATCTTCCTAAACTGCTCTATCGCCTTATCCATTGTCTTCTGCTTGATATAGATCTGCGCGAGTCTCTCTCTGGCCTGAAGGTTATGGGGGTTTATGGCAGTTGCCTTATTGTAATATTCCTCTGCCTCCTTAAGCTCACCCTTCATCTCACTTATCACCCCGAGATTGAAGTATGCTGCATCAAAATTTGGTTTCTGGTCTATCGCCCTTTTAAGATATTCTGAAGCCTTTTCAAAATCCCTTTTATCAATATTTATAGAACCAAGATAAAAGATTGCCATCAGGTTGCCCGGGTTTGTCTCGATGAGTCTTTCGAGAATTTCAATAGCATTATCATAATCCTGCCTGTAATAATAGAGAACACCTGCAAAAAGGGCTGCTTCCTGATTATCAGGTTGTATCCTGAGAACATTCTCGTATATCTTTATTGCATCTTCAGTCCTGTTCTGGCTGTTATGGAGCTGACCTAAAAGCATGAGTCCCGGGATATAGTCAGGGTTTGTTTTAACAATCTTCTCGGCGAGTGATATAGCCTCTGTTACCTTCCCACTCCTGAGAAACACATAACCGATCTGGGTCTTGAGATATACAGATGTGGGATCTAATTTAAGGGCTTCATTATAATATCTAAGTGCATCCTCCCACCTCCCCCCCCTCTCTGCATCATAACCAAGGATATAAAAATAATAAGCATCTGAGGGAAGAGAGACTTCCTCCTGCACATTTACCTGTTTTACAGTACATGAGATTATAAGAACAAGCAGGGATAGCAATAATATTTTAAATCGTATGTTCATCTTCTTTCAGTACTGCCTTCCTTTTTCCTGAATACCATCAGGCCAACTATTGCTCCTGTAAACATTATGATACTGATACCCTGTGATATAGAGAGGCCGCCGTACATAAATCCCCTCACCTCATCACCCCTGAAAAATTCGACTGTAAATCTGAGTATTGAATAAAGCAGGATATATGTCCAGAAAAGCTGTCCTTTAAAGGATTGGTATCTTCTCAGGGTAATGAGTATCAGAAAGTTTATAAACTCTCCTGCGGATTCATAGAGTTGTGTTGGATGGAGTGGTATCCCGGTTCGTGCAAGGGATTCAGAATTAATAAATGTAACTGCCCATGGAAGCCCTTCAGCCGGTTTTCCATAGCAACAGCCTGCTGCGAAACACCCGAGTCTTCCAACAGCATGACCAATTGAGATTGAGGGCGCAAAAAGATCTGCCGTGCTCCAGATGCCCAGCTCATTCTTTCTCGTATACCAGATGGCGGTTGGGATTGCAAGCAAAACACCTCCGTAAAACATGAGACCACCTTCCCATATCCTGAATATAGCGATGGGATTTTTAAAATAATAAGCAGAATTTATAATGACGAAGAGTACTCTTGATCCTATAATGGCTGCAATAAGCATGTAAAACCCGAGATCTACAATCTTATTAGATGAGATACCTTCTTTTTTTGCCTGCCTGATAGCAAGGCTAAGTCCAAGCAGAAACCCTGCAGCGACAAGGACTCCATAAGTGTGTATGGTTAAAGGGCCAACCTTAAATAGTATCGGATGCATCAGTACTCCTTTAACTCACCCTCCCCTACATCCCCTCCCGTCAAGGGAGGGGAATTTATAGATATCCCCGCCTCCCCTTGTCGGAAGATACTCCTTACTTCCCTCCCCCTTGATGGGAGTGAGAGCCCCCGGGTGAGGGTGGGGGTGATGTAAACTTATCTTTTGCTTTCACTATAGTTATTACTTTCACAGAGGTGTCCTTTCTTTAAAAGAGGGGTTAAGAATATAGTCATTATCCCGACTGTAAGTGCCGCATCAGCTACATTGAATGCAGGCCAGTGGAATCTCCCTATTGAGAAATCTATGAAATCCACGACATGTCCGAGCAGTATCCTGTCAATAAGGTTGCCTGTTGCTCCACCAAGTATAAGTGAAAGGCTGAAATAACCTTTGCTATCCTTTGCTATCAGCCATATTACAAAGATTATTGCAATTGCCGAGACTGTTATAAAGAAAATATTGCCAAGACCTTTAAACATCCCGAATGCAGCACCTGTATTCCTGATGCTTACTAAATGCAGGAAAGAAAAAATTTCTATAGCATCAAACGGATTTAAATATCTGCTAACGAGATACTTCGTTGCCTGATCTATCACTATTATAAGGAAGATTGTAAGCAGGATGTAAAAGGTTTTTCTCATTGGTTAATAACATTATAACATCTCTCACACAGCTCTGGGAAATCTGTAAATGTACCAACACTCTCACTCCAGTTCCAGCACCTCTGACATTTTGCCCCTGGTGCCCTCTCTACCTTAATCTCGAGCCCTTCTATCTCTGTGCTCGAATAAGAGGCATCAGGTTTTGTGTCTGTTATCTCGACTGACGAGACTATAAAAAGCGTTGGCAAAAAGTCCCTGTATTGAGTAATTAGCTCTTTGCTCTCCGGGAGATAGAGTATAATCTTTGCCTCAAGGGAGTTTCCAAGAAATTTCTCTGCCCTTTTTATCTCGAGTGCCTTATTCACCTCATTTCTCAGTATAAATAGCTCATCCCATCTCTTTTCAAGCTCATGGTCGAGATATTCTGGATTTACCTCAGGGAAATCAGAGAGAAAAACACTTTCTTCGCTTTCACCCTCTCCCTCACCCTCCCCCCTATAATAAAATCCCCCCCTCCTTTGTCCTCCCCCGCTGGTGGGGGGAGGATATGGTGGGGGCGAGGGGGAGGGATGGGTGGGGGGGCTGACTTTTGACTTTTGACTTGACATGTATTCCCATACTTCCTCTGCTGTAAATGAAAGTATCGGTGCCATTAATCGTGTCATTGTCGAGAGTATCTGGTATAAGACCCACTGGCTTGCACGTCTCTCGACTGAGTCTGATTTGAATGTGTAGAGTCTGTCTTTCAGGACATCGAGATAAAAAGAACTCATATCAACAATACAGAAATTATAAAGGATATGAAAGACCTCATGGAAGTCAAAATTCTCATAAGCTGATACAACCTTCCTTGTAAGTGTCTGCAATCTGCTAATAGCCCATCTGTCTATCTCCAGAAGGTCTTTGCTGTAATCTTTGCCATCAAAGTCATAGAGGTTGCCGAGCAGAAATCTGCATGTGTTCCTTATCTTCCTATACGCCTCTGTAAGCCTGTCGAGTATCTCTTTTGATATCCTTATATCGTCTCTGTAGTCCTCTGCAGAAACCCAGAGCCTCAAAATCTCAGCGCCATTTATCTTTATTATCTCTTGCGGTGCGACTACATTCCCGAGTGACTTGGACATCTTCCTGCCCTGTCCATCAACAACAAAACCGTGTGTGAGCACTATCCTATAAGGGGATCTGCCCCTTGTGCCTACTGATGCTAAAAGCGAACTCTGAAACCATCCCCTGTGCTGGTCACTCCCCTCAAGATACATGTCAGCAGGCCAAAAAAGTCTCTCATCCACCTCCATAACAGCAGCATGACTGACCCCTGAGTCAAACCAGACATCAAGTATGTCTGTCTCTTTTGAAAATGAAATCCCTCCACACTTTTTGCATTTATACCCTGATGGTAAAAACTCTTCTGTCTTTTTCATAAACCATATATCAGCACCATGGGTTTCTACCAGTTTGACTATCCTCTCAAAAACATCATGGTCTTTCACAAACTCTCCACAGCCTTTACATTTAAGAAGCGTGATTGGCACGCCCCATGCCCTCTGCCTCGATATGCACCAGTCAGGTCTATTCGAGACCATTCCATAAATTCTGTCTCTCCCCCATATGGGAATCCATGCAACCTTATCTATCTCTGACAGGCATCTTTCTTTCAGGTTATTCTTTTCCATAGATATAAACCACTGTTCAGTTGCACGGAAGATAACGGGCTTTTTGCACCTCCAGCAATGTGGGTATGAATGTGTGACCTTTTCTTCTTTTATCAGTGCATTTTTATTTTTAAGGATATTTATGATTGCTGCATTTGCCTTGAAAACAGACTGCCCTTCGAGCATTGATAGAGCAGGCTGTCTCCCTGAAAATCTAAACTGACCTCTGTCATCCACAGGTGCATAGATATCAAGACCATATTTTATCCCGATCTCATAGTCCTCCTCGCCGTGACCCGGTGCTATATGGACGATGCCCGAACCCTCATCAAGTGATACAAAGTCGCCGAGCACAAATACAGATTCCCTTTCTATAAATGGATGCAATGCATGCATACCTTCAAGCCTTTTACCCTCTATCTTTGTAAGTATCTCACCGTCCAGAGAAAGTTCCTCTTTCAGGGCCTCAATCCTCCCCTCAGCTACAACATAGATATCTCCATTGTTTTCTACTGCAACATACTTAAAATCAGGATGTACTGCGAGTGCAAGATTTGCAGGCAATGTCCATGGAGTAGTCGTCCATATAATAAAATAAACGGTGAACGGTGAACGGTGAACGGTGAACGGTGAGGGATCCTTTGCCCTGAACTTTACATATATTGAAGGCGATTCTTTATCAGCATACTCCACCTCTGCCTCTGCAAGGGCTGTGACACACGAAGGGCACCAGTGTACTGGCTTTTTACCTTTATATACATATCCTGCCTCCACAAATTTACAGAACTCCCTTACAATTGTTGCTTCATATGGATATGCCATTGTTAGATAAGGATTCTCCCAGTCACCAAAAACTCCGAGTCTCCTGAATTCATCTCTTTGTATATCCATGAATTTTGCTGCATACTCCTTACAGAGTCTTCTCTTTTCGAGGATATCAAGCCTGTCTTTCTTATCACCCAAGTTTTTGTCAACCTGAAGTTCTATCGGTAATCCGTGGCAGTCCCAGCCAGGAACATACGGAGAATAAAAGCCCTTCATTGATTTGTATTTGACGATTATGTCTTTGAGTATCTTGTTCAATGCATGGCCGATGTGTATGCGGCCATTTGCATAGGGAGGGCCGTCATGCAGGATATAATGAGTTTTACCTTTATTCTTCTCCTGAATCTTCTCGTATATCTTTCTCTCTTCCCAGAACTTCAGCATTTCTGGCTCCCTCTGTGTAAGGCTTGCCTTCATAGGGAAGTCTGTATGTGGAAGGTTAAGTGTATCCTTATAGTTTATTGAATTCGTTGGGTTTTTTGGGTCTGACATGTTTACTTTATTCTGCTTTTTCCTTCTTCTGGGCCTCACGCTCCACAGTTATCTTCTGTATTAGATGGCCAGGCACCTCTTCATAATGCGAAAATTCCATTGAATAAAGCCCCCTGCCTGAGGTAAGACTGTGTAGCTGATTTGCATAAGTCAACATCTCAGCCATTGGCACAATGGCCATAATCTTCTGATTGCCACCTGCCTGTGGCTCAACGCCCTGAACCCTCCCCCTCTTTGAATTAAGGTCTCCTATTACAGCACCAAGGGTATCATCCGGAGTTATCACCCCAACCTTCATTATTGGCTCAAGCAATACAGGTCTTGCATCCTGAACAGCCTTTTTTATTGCCATAGACCCTGCTATCTTGAATGCCATCTCGGATGAATCTACAGAATGATATGAGCCATCATAAAGGGTTACCCTTAAATCCACGATTGGATAACCTGCAATTACACCTTCCTGCATAGCCTCTACAATTCCCTTTTCTACAGCAGGTATATACTGCCTCGGTATAGCGCCTCCAACAATCTTATCTATAAACTCAAATCCTCCACCCCTCGGAAGCGGTTCAATCTCTATATAGCAGTCTCCATATTGACCGCGACCACCAGACTGTTTTTTATATTTCCCCTGGACCTTTGTCGAGGTCTTGATTGTCTCCCTGTAAGGAATCTTGGGGGTCTTCATTACTACCTCAACCCCGAATTTTCTTTTCAGTCTTTCGAGGGTAACCTCAAGATGTACCTGCCCCATACCTGAAAGGAGCATCTCCTTCGTCTCATCATCCCTTTGAAACCTCAGTGTTGAATCCTCTTCGAGTATCCTACTAAGTCCTGCACTCACCTTTTCTTCATCCCCTTTGCTTTTAGGCGCTATTGCATAGGAGATGATTGGGTCGGCAAATTTTACCTTCTCAAAGACAATCGGATGGTGTTCCTCTGAAAGGGTATCTCCTGTATATGTTTCCTTTAGTTTTGCTACAACACCTATTTCACCAGGGCCTATTGACTGGGCTGGCACCTGCTTTTTGCCCATGAGATAGAAGACCTGGCCGATCCTCTCTTTTGCATCCCTTGTTGCATTCAGGACATTAGAGTCAGCCTTTAAAATTCCGGAATACACCCTGAACATGGAAAGTCTCCCAGTGTAAGGGTCAGCCATGGTCTTAAACACATATGCTGATAGCGGTTCTGTCTTTGCTGGTTTTCTCTCAACCTCTTTCCCATCCTTCGGGTTTTTTCCTTTTATCGGAGATATCCTGTGCATTTCTGAAGGGGAAGGAAGGCATAACAGGACTGAATCAAGAAGTTGCGGGACTGCTATATTCTTAATTGCAGAGCCACACGTAACAGGGATGAATCTCCTTGTAAGAGAGCCCTCTCTTATCCCTTTAATAATCTCATCATCTGTAAGTTCACCGCCCTCAAGGTATCTTTCAAGTAAGACATCATCAGACTCTGCAATCTTTTCTACGAGTTTCTTCCTGTATCCTTCAGCCTCAGAAAGTCCTGAAACAAGTTCAGGATCAGAAGGCATATCAAATTCCTCTGCCTTTCCATTATTGAATTTATATGCCTTCATCTTTATCAGGTCAACAATCCCGACAAAACTGTCACCTGCACCTATTGGTATCTGTAGGGGTATGGCTTCTGTTTCAAATGACTTTTCGAGTTCTCCGATTGCCATCGAGAAGTTGGCAGTGTCCTTGTCCATTTTATTTATGAAGACAATCCTTGGTACTTCATATTCACATGCATACTTCCATATCTTCTCTGTTTCTGCCTTGACACCTGAGATTGCACTCACTATTACAATCGCTCCATCAACAGCCCTGAGGCAGCCCCTCACATCCTCGATGAAGTTAATAAAGCCTGGTGTATCTATCAGGTTAATCCTGTAACCATTCCAGTTACAGAATGCGAGAGATGATGTAATCGTTATCTTCCTTGCTATCTCCTCTGGCTCATAATCTGTTGTGGTAGTTCCATCCCCAACATTACCAAACCTGTCAATAGAGTTAGAATCAAAAAGCATAGCCTCGACAAGTGTTGTCTTGCCAGCACCTCCATGTGCAATCACAGCTACATTTCGTATTTTGTCTACCTCAAGGTTTGCCATAAATCCCCCGATTATAAATTTCAAAATTTAAAATGAAAAATGCAAAATTGAGGAATTTTGAATTTTGAATTTCATTCAAGTATTTCCTCTATAACAGGCTTTATATCTGTTCTTTTTTCCATCCTGCTACTCCAGAGCTTTATAGGTATAAAAGAGATGACGAATGCACCAAATCCAGAGATGGCAGAGACGATATCCGGGTCGATCTCTTTGAAATAATGGCTGAAGAACTCCTTACCGAAGATCGCACCTATTATCAAAGCAAGGGCAGGGATTCCATATACAATCATAGAGCCTTTCAGATAGGTATATGGTTTCATTACTACCCTTACCTTCTGTCCAACACGGGCCCTGGCAGAGTTAAGGGCATCAATCTCTGCACCACCTTCTGTGACCTTACATGTTCCAACAGTACATTGATCACAGATGCTCTTCCTCTCAACAATCACTTTTGCAATAACGCCTTCAGTACTCTTGACAATACCAATCTCTTCCATACTATTTTATTACCTTAGACTTCTTCCTTAAGTAATTTATACTCTATACTGTCAACAAGAGCCTGATAGGATGCCTCGATAATATTCTCTGACACACCAACAGTGCCCCACCTTTTCTCTTCGTCGCCTGACTCAACAAGTACCCTGACCTTTGCAGCAGTGCCCCTGCCTGCAGCAAGAACTCTGACCTTATAGTCATGAAGTTTAACCTCTTTCAGTTGTGGATAGAACCTATCGAGTGCCTTTCTCAGGGCATTATCAATTGCATTTACAGGGCCATTACCTGTTGCTGCTGTATGTTCGACATGTCCGCCGACTCTGACCATTATAGTTGCCTCACTTATAGGATTTTCACCTTCCTTCCTCTTCTCAACTATAACCCTGAAACCTATCAAGTCAAAAAATCTCTTATGAAGGCCAAGTGATTTCTTCATAAGTAGTTCAAATGATGCCTCTGCTCCCTCGAACTGGAAGCCCTCATTTTCGAGGTTCTTCAAAGTAGTGACTATATCCTGTATCTGAGGAGAATCAGGGTTGAGGTGGATTCCGAATTCCTCTGCCTTCCTTAATATATTACTCTTGCCTGCAAGGTCTGATATTAAGACCCTCTGTGAATTACCGACAAGCTCGGGCCTTATATGTTCATAAGTTTCCGGTCTTTTTCTTATTGCGCTCACATGGATACCGGCCTTATGCGCAAAGGCACTATCACCGATAAAAGGCTGTCTCTTGAAATGTCTGAGGTTTGCTATCTCGTTCACAAACCTCGAAACGTCTCTAAGTCTCCTTAGTTGTTCATCGGTTATGCAGAACATACCACGTTTTACCTGGAGATTAGGAATCACCGAGCATAGATTGGCATTCCCGCATCTCTCACCAAGGCCGTTTATTGTTCCCTGAACATGTGACACACCGAGCTCAACTGCAATCACCGAATTTGCAACAGCACACTCTGAATCATTATGTGCATGTATGCCTATCTGAGTTTTGAGTTTTGAGTTTTGAGTTTTGAGTTTATCAATGACATCCTTTATAATTTTTTCAACATCATGAGGTAGTGTTCCTCCATTTGTATCACAGAGCACAAGACAGTCTGCACCAGCCTCCTGCGCTGCGAGAAGGCATTTCATCGCGAACTCAGGATTACCCTTATAACCATCAAAGAAATGTTCTGCATCAAAGAAGACCTTCTCGACATGCTTCTTAAGATAGGCGACTGAATTATGTATAATATCAAGGTTCTCATCGAGCGATATCCTCAATGCCTCTTTAACATGGAAATCCCATGTCTTTCCAACTATAGTTATAATCTTTGCCTTTGAATCGAGGAGTGCCTTTATAGTTGTATCTTCATCAACCCTGTGCCTTGGCCTGTGCGTGCTCCCGAATGCAACAATCTTCGAGTTTTTGAGACTGAGCTTCCTTACCTTTTTAAAATATTCGATATCCTTTGGATTAGAGCCAGGCCAGCCACCTTCTATGTAATGCACCCCCAGTTCGTCGAGCTTCTCTGTAATCCTGAGCTTGTCTTCGACAGAGAATGATATATCCTCTGCCTGTGCCCCATCCCTCAATGTTGTATCATATATTTCTATCTGACGCATGATATATTTCCTTTCACGCTGTCATGCTGAACTTGTTTCAGCATCTAAAATCAATGCATTATGAGACCCTGAACCAGAAGCGGTTCAGGATGACAATTACAGATTACGGGCCTGTGCTAATCCAAACGCATCGTGCAGCACTCTGACTGCAAGCTCGGTATATTTTGCATCAATTACGCATGAAACCTTTATCTCTGATGTGCTTATCATGATGATGTTTATACCGTGTGTTGCAAGTGTCTCGAACATCTTAGCAGCAACGCCTGAATGTGTCCTCATGCCAACCCCTACAATAGAGACCCTTGCTATATCATCCCTCATTATTACCTTTTCTGCACCGAGTTCTTTTGCAATCTCTCTTGTTATCTTCAAGGCCTTTCTGCTGTCTGTCTTTGGTACTGTAAAGGATATGTCGGTTGCCTTTCCGTCACTGCTTACATTCTGTACAATCATATCTACCACAATATTAGCTGATGCTATTGCATTAAAGAGTTTTGCTGCAATGCCTGGCCTATCATGGACTGCTATTACAGTTATCTTTACCTGATTTTTATCATAGGCAACACCTGACACAACTACCTTTTCCATTTCTTCATCCTCCTTAACAATGAGGGTCCCAGGATTATCATTAAAGCTTGACCTGACCACAACCGGAACCTCATATTTCTTTGCAAATTCAACAGACCTTGTCTGTAGTACCTTTGCACCGAGGCTTGCAAGCTCGAGCATCTCATCATACGAAATTTTATCGAGCTTCCTCGCCTCATGGACGATATCGGGGTCTGTAGTATAAACACCGTCAACATCTGTATAAATCTCGCAGAGGTCTGCCTTGATCGCTGCTGCAATGGCCACTGCTGTGAGGTCAGAACCACCCCTTCCAAGTGTTGTAACATCAGAGGTCTCTGTTATACCCTGAAAGCCTGCAATAATAGGTATCATCCCCTCATCTATGGCCTCCCTTACCCGTTCTCCTGTTATCCTTTCTATCTTCGCCTTTGTATGGGCCTCATCTGTGATAATCCCTACCTGTCTGCCTGTAAAAGACATAGACCTGAAACCGAGTTCATTTATCGCAATCGCTGTAAGTGCAGCGCTTATGCGTTCCCCTGAAGAAAGCATAAGGTCTAATTCACGCTCATCAGGATTGGGAGATATCTGATTTGCAAGCCCGATAAGCTTATCCGTCTCACCTGACATGGCAGAGACAACAACAACAACATTATTACCTTGTTTCCGGGCCTTTGTAACACGCTCTGCAACTGCCTTTATCCTCTCTATGCTACCTACAGATGTGCCGCCGTATTTTTGTACAATAAGCATTAACTTAAGACCTCCTCTAATATTTTGTAATATAACATGTAAAAATACCAAACTCAAACCCTTTCTTTATCATGTCCCCTCTTGTCATTCCTGCGGAAGCAGGAACCCAGAAAAGGTGAACGGATTACCGCTGAGGTTAACCTCCTAAAATCCCCCCTCCACAAAAGATTTTCTACTTCCAGAAAATTCCTTGACAGTACAGAAGGCTTTAATCAATAATTTTGTCATAAGGGGATTTTGGAAAGCATTTCAGCCAGAGAGGGGATATCCGAACCAGTGCAGATATGAACGAGTTGTTAAGTGAAATTCCGAACCCCGCTAATACGGAGGAATAAAAATGGTAAGAGATACGCGGAAAAATAGTTTGTTGAAATTAATAAACGATTTAGGCGGTGAAGGGCAACACAGCGACTTTTGTGAGAAAATACGTGATTATTGGGAGCTAACCGAGGAAGAAAAAAGGAATGAAAAAAAATTGTTTCATCATGTAGTAAGTATAGAACAAGCACTCAAAACCTCGGAGTTACTTGAGCTACAAGGAGGAATATGGAGAATAACCGAGAAAGGAAAAGAACATCTTTCCTCTATGGGATTTAGATTTAAGCCATCCATCCGTACTATTGTTACACAACCCCCTTCAATAACGGAAGATTTACCTTTATGCAAGCAATTGCTGGAATCCCAAAGAAATAGTGATGACTCAACTATGTTTGAAAAGACAATCGCCGAGACATTTAACTCATTAGGGTTGCCAGCTAAACATATAGGAGGTAGGGATGAACCTGACATTTTGATTGAAGATTATAAAGTTATCTTAGACGGGAAATCAACAAAAGAGGGTATCATAACGAGTGAACCTGCTATTGGTTTTGATAGACTTGAAAGATACAAAGATAAATATAACGCCAGTTACATTGGAGTAGTGGGTCCTGGTTTTTCAGAAGGTTATGTACGAGAAACGGCTAAAAAGAGAGGAATCGTCCTTATTGAAACTGTAGCAATTTGCAGAATTTTGCAAAATCATGCTATCTATCCATATGAGCCAAATCGTATCGTTGAAATTTTATTCAACTCAGGCAAAGTCGTTATAACTCCAAAGGACATTCCACCATCAACTATTGACCAAGAAAAGTTAATTGAGATTATCGCCAAGATTCTATCAGACATAAAATTGAACAGAAAAACTTCATTCTCTAGTCTACAACTACATGGCGTGTATTCATGGCAGGGTTTGAATTATGAAACAGGCGATATAGAGAATGCATTAAAATTCTTATCGGCAGCACCATTTAGTATTCTCAAAAAGCAGAACGATGAGTATTCTTTAACGGGTGATATTGACTCAATATTAAAAAAGATTGGTCTACTACTTCAAGCGTTCAACAAAATAGGAAGGTAGGATATGAACGAAGCGGGGTTCGGAACTCTTCGCAACCCTTGGGGTTGCTCGGTGCTATCGCACTCGCCTAACAAGCGGGTATCTGGCTACGGTGCTTCGCACCTCCGCTCAAACCCTTCGCTATCGCTCAGGGCTTCAGATACCCGCCAGCCGTTAGGCGCAATTTTGTCATAATAGTATATAGGAGGATAGCTTTATGAGAGCCAAGAGTTTAGGTCGGTATATTGTCGCTGACCCTAAAATTTGTCATGGCGAACCTGTTTTTCGCGGCACTCGTATTTTGGTTGCTGACGTGTTAGAACAGGTGGCCAGCGGCATGGTTTGGGAAGCAATCATTGATGAATGGCGTGGTGCATTGACAAAAGAGGCGATTGCAGAAGCTGTCCGTATCGCTCGTGAAATGTTAGTCACACATGCTTCAGAGTTGGTGACGGAGACAGTCGGCTTGTGATTATTCTGGATGAAAATATTCCAGACAGCCAGCGTCAATTATTGAGGAGTTGGAGAATTCAGGTTTCCCAAGTCGGCCATGAGGTAGGTCGACTCTGAAACTACCGCATCAGAAAGAAGCTTAACCATTATCTGCCATTGCAGGCTCAGAGTTAGACCAATGATTGTTGGAGAGAGGGAAGGAGGGTTGGATGGATGTATTTGCCCATGGATTATGGAGTTATGCCATCCTAAGGAAAAGTAAAGCACCTGGTTTAGTTATTGTAACGGGGATGCTTCCGGATCTCATACCCTTTATTCCATATTTCATTCACCAAATATGTATCAAAGGTATTAAGCTGAAATTTGGCCCACCTCCTTTGGAAAGCATTCCTAACTACGTATTTACGGCCTATAATCTGACTCATAGCTTGGTAATAGTTACACTTATTTTTGGTCTGGTGTTTATCTTAAGGAGAGAAATACCTCTCTTCTTATGGGCATGGCCGATTCACATTGCCATGGATATCCCAACCCATACGAAGGCATTTTTCCCAACAAAATTTCTATATCCTCTTTCCAAATTCCATATAGACGGAATAAATTGGGGAGCGCGCTGGTTTATGATAATAAATTACGGAAGTCTATTACTCATCTATTTCGTAATCCTTTACTGGAAGTCTAAAAGAAGTTAGTGACGATGAAAATATGATGGTGAGAATATTAGGAATTGTGGGTAGCCCCCGTAAAGGTGGTAATACAGAGATACTGACTGAGCATCTGTTAAAAGGAGCTGAAGAGATGGAAGCGGAGACGGAACTGGTTTCTCTATCTGACATAAATCTGAATTATTGCCGG
>JACRGU010000147.1 GCA_016212245.1 Nitrospirota bacterium | reverse complement strand
GTGACCGAATGGAACCAATTTAGAAACCTCGATTTAGAGAGGATTAAAAGACTATTGAGACAACCTTACTTTTTTGATCTGAGGAACATATACGAGCCAGTGAAACTGAAGGAGCTGGGGTTTAAATATTTCTGTGTTGGAAGGGGTTGAGCGGTTGGGCGATTAGCTCAGCGGGAGAGCGCTGCCTTCACACGGCAGAGGTCGTAGGTTCGAAACCTACATCGCCTACCAACCTTTTTATCGCTATCTCCTTCTATAATTAATTCAGACGGCTCACTTTCTTCTCCCATTCCAAGGCGGTCTTGATGATATATTCGAGGTCATTATACTTTGGCTTCCATCCGAGTTCCTGCTTGAGCCTTGAAGAATTGGCAATCAGGGCAGGAGGGTCTCCTATCCTCCTGCCGACAGGTCTGACAGGGAAATCAACACCTGTGACCTTTTTCACTTTCTCAACCACCTCTCTGACAGAATAACCATAGCCGTATCCACAGTTATATATTACACTCCTGCCTTCTGATGAGAGATATTCAAGGGCAAGTATGTGTGCGTCCGACAGGTCGTCCACGTGAATGTAATCCCTTATACATGTACCATCGGGTGTATCATAGTCTGTGCCGAATATATCAAGGTGGTCTCTTTTCCCGAGGGCCGTCCTCAGCGAGACGGTGATAAGATGGGTTGCGTCTGCCCTATACTGTCCTATCCTTGAAAGAGGGTCTGCACCGGCAACATTGAAGTACCTGAGGGACACATACCTGAAGTCAGATGAAACAGTAATATCCTTGAGCACCTGTTCCACCATCGCCTTTGATGAACCATAGGGATTTACAGGAAGCAGAGGGGCATCCTCTGTAACAGGGATTTTTTCAGGGATTCCATACACTGCTGCAGACGATGAAAAGATAAATCTTTTTACATTGTACTTTATACATGCCTCTATAAGATTGAGGGTATTTACAAAATTGTTTCTGTAATATTTAATCGGCTCTCTTACAGACTCATCCACAACAACGAATGCAGCAAAATGCATGACCGCATCAAATCTTTCTGACTTAAATACAACGGATAAGAGTTCGCTGTCTGATAAGTCACCTTTAATCAGTTTTCCATAAAGCACAGCCCATTCATGGCCGTATGAAAGATTATCATAGACAACTACATCATACCCTTTTTCGCCGAGGGCCTTTACCACATGGCTTCCAATATACCCTGCCCCACCTGTTACGAGGATTTTAACAGTAATTCCCATTCCTTATCGGTCATCTCCTGAAACTTTTTTATTATCCATTCATTTTCAGGGTTGAAGAGGTGTTTGAATCTTCCCTGTGGTTTAAGAAAATCTACAATGGGCTTTTTCTCCTTCGGCTTAAATGTTATCCTTGTAACTCCATCTTCTACCTCATAGAGCGGCCAGTAGCATGTCTGAACTGCAAGCCTGCTGAGCATTATGGCATCATCAGTCCTTGACCTCCATCCACGATTACAGGGCGAGAGTATATTCATAAACTTTGGGCCTTTTATCTTAAGTGCCTTTCTCACCTTTTTCATGAGATCAAGCCAGTGGCTTGGAGATGCCTGTGCTGCATACGGGATATTATGTGCTGCCATTATCTTTGTAAGGTCCTTCCTCTGCTGTAGTTTCCCCGGAACGACAGAACCAGCAGGGCTTGTTGTAGTATCTGCACCCAACGGGGTTGCACTTGATCGCTGAATCCCTGTATTCATATACGCCCCATTGTCATAACAGATATAAAGCATATCATGTCCGCGCTCCATCGCCCCCGACAGACTCTGGAGTCCTATATCATAGGTTCCACCATCGCCGCAGAAGGTCACAAACTTTATCTCTTTATCTGCCCTGCCCTTCTTTTTCAATGCCTTATACATTGATTCTACCCCTGCAATCGTTGCGGCGGCATTTTCAAATGCACTGTGTATCCAGGGAATTTTCCATGCTGTATACTCTGAAATACAGGATGAGACTTCAAGACATCCTGTTGAAGAACATGCAATGACTGGATACTCTGATGCAAGAAGAACCATCTTTACAATAATCGGTGCACCACATCCCGCACAAAGTCTGTGACCATGTGTGAAGAGTTCTTCCTTTTTTGAGAGTTCCTTTAATCTTAGCTCTGTTGCCATTTCATTCCCTCACTCCTATGTAATCCTTGAATATTTTAACCTTTCTTGTCTTTGCTATCTCTACGAGCTCTGATAAGACCTGCTCTGCATGCTGAGGCAGATAATCCCTTCCACCAAGTCCATATATCTTATTTATCATTACAGGCCTTTCTTTGAGAGGATAGAGTGCGGAACTGACCTCCATAAAAAGAGGACCATAACCACCAAAGGAATCTGCCCTGTCCAGAACGCAGATTGCTTTAAGATGTTTTAAGGCATTAGCAACCTCTTCGTATGGGAATGGTCTGAAGAGCCTCGGTTTTAAAAGCCCTGCCTTAATACCCCTATCTCTAAATTCATCTATAACATCCTTTGATGTCCCGGCAGCAGAGTTTAAGATCACAAGTGCTATCTCTGCATCGTCAAGCCTGTATGTCTCAAAAAGGTTATGTCTTCTTCCACTTATTTTTTCGAATTCTGTTGCGACATCGAGGACTACATCTTTAACCTTCGTCATTACCTCGTGCTGAGCACGCTTGAATTCGTGATATAAATCTGGCAATATCAATGGCCCCATACTTTTTGGATGTTCTAAATCGAGGAGCGGATTTAAAGGCTTATATCCACCGACAAAGTTTTTGACCTCATCATCCTCCAGATACTCTATCCTCTCTATTGAATGGCTTATTATAAAGCCATCCATGCATACCATTACAGGCAGCCTTATATCCATATGTTCTGCAATCCTGAATGCCTGTATGGTGTTG
>JACRGU010000145.1 GCA_016212245.1 Nitrospirota bacterium | reverse complement strand
GTAATCGTATCAACAGCAGCCTTTTTAATCTCTCTTATCAAATAGTTTTTAACTTCATCTGCAACCTTCCTTGCAACTGTATCCGCAGTAATCGGCGATGTGGCTGCAGCCTCTCCACCACCTGCCGTAGCAGGTTTCTCCTGTGCAATAACTCCAACCGATAATCCCATCGATACCATATTGATAGACAACACAATAGCCAATAACCGCATAAAGCAAAATACCGAGCCATTTCTTTTCCTTAAGCTATTCATAAATTCTCCTTCCTATTAAATTAGGCTGCCTTCGGCAGCAACACACCGTAGGGCAGGGCTTTAGCCCTGCATGCAAGCCTAAAGGCTTGCCCTACATTGAAATTCCTGGACATTGAAATAGTAAGTGGAACGAAGGAATAAACTAAAAGATGAAAATTAGGAGTGTTTAAACTGACTGACTGACTGACTGACTTCGCAACATCTGTGCCACTACCTGATTCAAGCATTCAGGGACAAGATTATTTGGCATAGTAAATCCTCAGAATATTTTCTTCAATTCTACCTCTTTTAAATAATATGTCAAGAGCTTTTAGGGTTTCTTTTAGGGTTTTAGGGTTTCTTAAAATATTAAGTTGACTTCCCTTTATCATTTTGAGTATTCTATTTATAGGAGGTTGCCAATGCCACAAGCGCTTGAAGCAAAAATTACAAAAAAAACAAAAAAAGGCATTCAAATCGAGATTACGAAAGAGAACTTTGAAGCCTTTTGTGATGCGATTGGTCTTTACCGAAAAGAGTTTCTGAAAGAGCTGGATGCCTCTGAGCAAGATCACATCTATGGACGAGTGACAAAACGGAAGTCTCTGCATGAGCTGGTAGAATAGGCAATTATGAGAATGATCGAAATTTCTACCACCGCCACGGACTTTCACAGACTATATAAAACAGGTAGAGGTAAAGGTAGCGGTAGAGAAAAATCTTTACCTTTACCTTTGCCGTTGCCTTATCTTTTAAGTCCGTGTCAGTCAGTGGCTAAATCAGTTCTTTTCCCTTATATTTCCTGCATCATCTCACCCCTCTTTACTTTGTTTTTTTTAGGCATATTGATTTTCTACCTCAAAAGAAATATAGTTATTGACAATAAGAGATTTTATTGTAGAAAGCATAAAAGATTTATCTATAGGACTTATCATCGCTTCTGTAATTACTATACTCATAAAACAAAAAGCAATTATTGGAGCATCAGTTGTATTTTTTATAGGAGTAATACTCTGGAGTATTGCATTCAAAATTAAAGGAGGTGAATCGTAATGGAAGGTGTTATAGTTATAATTATAGGAGTAACAATTATGGTGGGATACGCTCTGTGGACTCTTAAACAGTATGAAAAAAAACATCCAAAGATGAATAAATGATAAGAGGATAGTCTGTTCATCTGGTAAATGAAAGACCACCCCATTAGATTCCACTAACATATTAAAATCATGAAAACACTCATCGTCATAATTACTTTTGTTACAACATTTATAATTTCCTCTTCTTTAACCCATGCTGTCGAGCCTGCTCCAAAGATTACGGATAGAGAGATTATCGAAGGACTATCAGGGATTAGAGGCGATATTATTTTATGATATTTTAAATACTATATGATAAACCCAAAACTTGTCGAATCTATATTAGCTAATATAGATGAGCTTCCTCCTATGCCTGCCTCCATAGCAGCGCTTCTGGAGATGTTTCAGGAAGAAGACAGCCTGTCAGCCGCAAAAATAGAAAAGATTATATCATCCGACCAATCCCTTACAATGAATGTACTCAAATTATGCAACTCCGCCTTTTTCGGATTAAGACAGGAAGTCTCCTCTATAAAACAGGCAGCCTCGCTTATAGGCTTCAAGGCTTTAAAAGCCCTTGCATTAGGCAGCTTTGTCCAGCACATAACAGAGCAGAGGCTTGAGGGTTATCTCATAGAAAAGGGCGGGCTCTGGGAGCACTCCATTTCAGTGGCTGGAGGGAGCAGGCTGATTGCAGAGAGATATTTAAAGGGATTTGAGGATACTGCATTTACTGCAGGTATTGTCCATGATGTAGGCAAAATTATAATGAGCAAGTATCTGCAAAAGGAATTTACCGAAATAGTCTCGGTTATTAAAAAAGATGCCATCCCGTTCCATGAGGCGGAAAAAAGGATATGCGGTATTACCCATGCAGAAATTGGGCAGATGGCTGCAGAAAGGTGGAAGCTGCCCAATATCCTCATTGATGTTATAAGGAATCATCATTCTCCGCAGAATGCCATAATCAATAAACAGCTTGTCTCGATTGTCCATATAAGCGATAGTGTCTCAAAGATACTGGGAACAACAGACGGTCTGGATTCTGTAAATATGAATATTGATGAAGGCGCTGTTTCGAGCCTTAATATTGATAAAGCCGAATATGAAGATTTGATAAAGAGACTGACAAACTTAATGCTTTTTCCAGAACAAAGATAAGAAACATAAAATTTGCCACAGAGTTCACAGAGAACACAGAGATAAGAAAAAATAAATTTGGACACAGATAAACACAGAAAAACCAAGATAAAAAATTTTAATTTTATTTATCTGTGTTCATCTGTGTAAATCTGTGTCCCATTATTTTATTTTTCTGTGTCCTCTGTGGCTAATCAGTTTTTTTTATGAATCCAGACAGGATAATCGTAATCGGGGCTTCTACAGGCGGACCAAAGGCGATTGTAGAGCTATTTTCAGAATTGGTATGGGAGCTAAAAATACCGGTTGTCGTAGCCGTCCATGCGCCTATAGATATAGCAGATACTATTGCCAGCGGACTAAAAAGGAAAATGGAATCGAATCCCCTGATGGAGACATTCAGGGGCAAGCCTCTATCTTCAAAAAATCAGACAAGCTATAAAACAGTAATTCATAATGAGGACATTCAGGGAGGAACTGTATATTTTTCGCCCGGCAAGAAACATACATTTGTTACTATGGATTTTATGAGGTCATATTTGAGGGTCTCTGATGAGCCGAGTATGACAACCTTTAAGCCTTCTGTAGACCTCTTGTTCATTTCAGCGGCTAATTCTTTTAAGTCTAAAGTCTTAGGCATCGTTCTGACGGGACTAAGCACAGGCAGAGACGGCGTAGAAGGATGCAAAAAGATAAAGGAGTATGGAGGAGCAGTAGTCGTTCAGGATAAGAGGACAAGCGAATGCTTCGGCATGCCTAAAAATATCATTGATGCAGGACTTGCAGATTCCGTTCTGCCATTAAAGCTGATTGCGAATAAGATGAAGATGTTTCAATAAGAAAAAAAGAATTTTCCCTTGACAAAGAAGACTTGCTAATTTATCCTTCCGTTATGGGCTTCAAAGATGTCGTAACAATTCTGCAAGAGGACTTAAAAAGGGTAGAAGCATATTTAAAGAGAAATTTCCAGTCCGATGTTACCCTTATTCCAACTATAAGCAGCTATCTTTCTAATGGCGGGGGGAAGCGGCTGCGACCCATTCTTGTCCTTGCCGCCTCAAAACTCTGCGGTTATAACGGCGGAGACAGGCATATACGGTATTCCTGTGTTGTCGAGCTTATCCATGCCGCTACACTTCTTCATGACGATGTTGTAGATGAAGCGGATATTAGAAGGGGCATCCCCTCTGCAAATGCAAAGTGGGGAAACGATGCGAGTGTGCTGGTAGGAGATTATCTCTTCTCAATGTCCTTCTCCCTTATGGCTGAAGAGTGTGATAAACGGATAATAACCCTTATGTCCGATGTGTCAAGGAAGGTGGCAGAGGGTGAGGTAAAACAGCTTATCTGCAAATATGACCTCGATACCGCTGAAGATGTGTATATAGATGTAATAAGCCGCAAGACCGCAGCCCTCATATCAGCCTGCTGCGGAATAGGCGCCATGCTCGGCGGCGTAACACATGATAAAGAGGATGCGTTAATCTCTTTTGGGGAAAATATTGGTATTGCCTTTCAGCTAATAGACGATGTGCTCGACTATACATCAAATGAAATAGTCCTTGGAAAGCCTGTAGGCAATGATCTATCAGAAGGGAAAGTCACTCTCCCGCTTATACATCTCTATAAAGAGGCAAAGGAAAAGGAGAGGGATGAGCTGAAGGAGATTGTAAAATCATATAAAACTTGTAGTAAGCGAAGCGAATCTATCGGTAATGAGCAGTTGAAGAGGATTATATATTTGATGAATAATTATGGCTCGATAGATTATACGATGAATATTGCAAGAAAATACATCGAGAATGCCAAAAGTGATATTACTCCTTTAATGCAAGCCTCGTCTGAAAAATATTTTAATGCCCTTATCTCATTGGCTGATTATATATTGGAGAGAAAGAATTAAGAACAAAAACATGATTAGCCACAGTGACACAGATTTAAAAATTTCCAATTTCCAATTTCCAATTTCTAATAAAAAACATAAAAATAAAATTCCTTAATTGGAAATTAGAAATTCCCTCTGTGACCTCTGTGGCAAATTTTACAATTTTCTTAGCATGAACACACATCCCTTAGTCAAGCTTGCCAAAGACACAATCGAGACCTATGTAAAGACAGGCACAATTATATCCCCTCCATCCGACCTCTCAGGTGAGACGAAAGAAAGGGCAGGAACCTTTGTTTCAATTAAAAAGCATGGCGAGCTGCGCGGCTGCATAGGCACCTTCTCCCCTACCCAGCCCAATACAGCCTTAGAAGTTATTCAGAATGCCATAAGCGCTGC
>JACRGU010000146.1 GCA_016212245.1 Nitrospirota bacterium | reverse complement strand
GATACAGGTCAGCCAATAACTGTGCCAGTTGGGAAAGCTGTTCTCGGAAGGTTAATAAATGTCCTGGGTGAGCCTATTGATGAGTTGGGGCCAGTAGAAGCAGAAGAAAGATTGCCTATCCACAGGCTAGCCCCTGACTTTGTGGAACAGGTAGCAACAACAGAGCAGTTCGAGACAGGTGTTAAGGTCTTTGACCTTCTTGTACCATTTGTCAGGGGTGGCAAGATGGGTATGTTTGGAGGCGCAGGGGTGGGTAAGACCGTTATCATTATGGAAATGATACACAACATTGCACTGGTTCATGGTGGTGTCTCTGTGTTTGCAGGTGTTGGCGAGAGGACGAGGGAAGGCAACGACCTTTACTTAGAGATGAAACACTCAGGCGTGTTGCCGAAGGCAGCCCTTATCTATGGCCAGATGAATGAGACCCCCGGGGTAAGGGCAAGGGTGGGACTTTCCGCCCTTACAGTATCCGAATACTTCAGGGATCAAGGTCAAGACGTTCTTATATTTATTGATAACATCTTCAGATATACACTTGCAGGATCAGAAGTCTCAGCCCTCCTCGGAAGGATGCCATCAGCAGTTGGTTACCAGCCTACCCTCGGAACTGATATGGGTACGCTTCAGGAAAGGATTACAACTACTAAGAAAGGTGCAATTACATCCATGCAGGCTATATATGTCCCTGCTGATGACCTCACGGACCCTGCCATTGTAACAGCCTTTACACATCTTGATGGAACCGTCGTTCTTTCGAGACAGATCGTTGAGCTCGGTATATATCCAGGTGTTGACCCTCTGGATTCCACATCGAGGCTTATCGACCCAAAGATCCTTGGCGAAGAGCACTATACCGTTGCAAGGCAGGTCCAGGCCACACTTCAGAGATATAAAGAGCTTCAGGACATCATAGCAATCCTCGGTATAGAGGAACTCTCAGAGGATGATAAGCTCATAGTTGCGAGGGCAAGAAAGCTTCAGAGATTTCTGAGCCAGCCCTTCCATGTTGCAGAGACATTCACAGGGACTCCTGGCAGATATGTCAAGATCGCAGACACTATAAAAGGTTTCAAGGCGGTAGTAGAAGGAAAATACGACGATATGCCTGAACAGGCGTTCTATATGATCGGACCTATAGAGGAGGCTGAGGAAAAGGCCAAGAAGCTCGGTTGGAGCAGGCAGATATAAAAAAGTTAAAAGTTGAAGGTGGAAAGTTTAGAGTGAAAGAGGTTTATTAAGTGTCATTCCCGTGAAAACGGGAATCCAGAAAAAAGGAACTGGATTCCCCCGTATCAAGTACGGGGCAGGCTCAGTCAGGCACGGAATGACAAAAAAGGGATTAGACAATGGAAAATAAACTAAAATTAGAAATTGTTACACCCTATGGCCTTGTGTTTAGTGATGATGTTGATGAAGTCACGGCTGCGGGAAGCGAAGGTGAGTTCGGGGTTTTGCCAGGGCATGCACCATTTCTCACCACCCTCAAGAGAGGGATGCTCACATATAAGAAAGGTAATGAAGTAAGGTATTTCTTTGTGAATAGCGGATTTGCAGAGGTAGGGCCTGATAAAGTTATAATCCTGGCAGATAGTGCAGAAAGATCCGAAGACATTGATGTAGAAAGGGCTAAGGCAGCAATGAAACGGGCTGAGGAGCGACTCAAAAAGGCAGAGGAGATAGATTTTGCCAGAGCTGAATCATCGCTGGAAAGGGCAACGGCAAGAATACAGATAGCAGAGAAAAGAACAGCGAGATAAATAGGTAGGTAGGTGAAATATATGGGGCCAGGCAAATGTCTGGCCTTTTTTATGTTATGCTATTTCCCCGAAGCTTTAAAATTGATAAAATATATATTATAAAAGGAAACTGGTAATTGAGGAGAACCTGACATGCCAAAAGAGAAGATTCTTGTAATAGACGATGAAGATGTCATACTTCAACTCTTCAGGGATATACTGACAAGGAGCAACTACGAAGTAAAAACAGCTACAAGTGGTAAAGAAGGTATAAAACTTTTTGAAGATGAAAGGTTCGACCTGATAATAACAGACATAAAAATGCCAGGCATCAGCGGGATTGATATTATCAAGCATATAAGGGTGAACAATAATGAGGTGCCGATTATTGTTGTTACAGGCCATGGCACAATAGATATTGCTATAGATTCTCTGAAGCTCGGGTCTCAGGGCTTTATTTTAAAACCGTTTACACCGGAAGAGATCAGGGCTGCTATTGTGGATGCTATGGAAAAGACAAGGCTACTCAGCGAAAATATAAAATTACGGGCATTGCTGCCTCTCTTTGAGTTCAGCAAGGAGATAATAGGTGAGGTAGACCTTGACAGATTACTGAAGCTTATACTTAAAATTGCAGTCAGAGAGACCCATGCAGATAACGCATATATTACTTTTATAGATGAAGTGAGCGGTAGGTTAAATATAAAGGAGTCCTATGGACTGTCACCTGACTTTATAAAAGAATTTGAAAGGAGCTGCTGTGATAATATAGCAGGGCTTGTTGTTAGGGAAGGAAGGTCTCTACTCATTTTTCCTGGAGTTGATCTCCAACCTGAGTTTGAGGCAGCCAGAAAGATGGAAGGTATATACTCAGGCATTTGTGTCCCCCTCTCAATAAAAGGCAATATTATCGGTGCCCTCTGTATCTATAGAACAACAGGCAGGCAGCCGTTTACAAAATCCGAAGAAGAACTTGTCTCGATCCTGAGCGGCCAGGCATCAGCTGCAATAGAGAATGCACAGCTTTACGAAAAGCTCGAGCACTCATATCTTTCTACAATGATTGCACTCTCAAATGCTGTCGAGGCAAGGGATATGTATACAGAGATGCACATGAAAAATATTGCGGAATACTCTGTTGTGATTGCCAGGAAATTAGGACTTTCTGATATTGATATTGAAAACATCAGGAAGGCAGCCCTTTTGCATGATATTGGGAAGATATCTGTGCCTGACCATATTCTTATGAAGCCAGGTAGACTTTCAGAAGAGGAGATGGATGTTATTAAAACACATCCTTCACATGGAGCTAGGATAATCGAGCCAATAGAACAACTGAACCAGGCGAAAAAGCTAATAAAATATCATCAGGAGCGTTTTGATGGAAAAGGTTATCCTGAAGGCCTTAAAGGAGAAGATATTCCCCTGGGTGCGAGGATAATAGCTGTAGCAGACGCATTCGGGGCAATGACCTCAGATAGGCCGTATAGAAAGGCGTTTTCTATAGATAAAGCGGTTGAAGAATTGAAAAGAGGATCTGGAACACAGTTTGACCCTTATGTCGTAGAGGTATTTATTTCTGTGCTTAAAGAAAAAGGCATTCTGAACACAAGCTTTTTCCTGCCTTATACACCTCCTTGAGTGCTGTTAGATGCTGGAGTATCGCACCTTTTGCATCCACTCCTGTATACGAGAGTGTTTTGTATTCAGTAACACTTATGGTTCTAAAGAATGCCTTTGCTGTTACCTCTCCACACCGTACTCCTATTTCTTTTTTCATCCCGCAAACAAGAATGAGTAACCCTTTTCTCCCGTATTTACCTTCAGGAAGGGGCTTTTTTAGAAGATACTTTTTGCACCAGAAGCACTGACACCTGTCTATCATTATCTTTGCCTGGGCAGAGAGGCCAGAGAAAAAGATTGGTGAGGCAAGGATAATCCTGTTTGCAGCTCGTATTGCATCATAGACCTGGACCATCTCATCCTCGATGATACATATGCCTGTATCATCACATCCACCACAGTTCTGGCATG
>JACRGU010000143.1 GCA_016212245.1 Nitrospirota bacterium | reverse complement strand
GATACCTTAGCTACCTTTAACTGATGGTAGTTACGTATATTTTTATCCATATAACATTTAAAGATAATATCAATAAAATTATCGAGTTAAATAAATTTTTGAACAATGTCTGCATTATTCGGGTCGATTACCTGAGATGAAGAAATGTTACTGCCTCAATGTGATACGTATTTGGAAAAAAATCAACCATCCTCGCAGAGTCAACATCATATCTTTCCTTTAACCTTTTCAAATCCCTTGCCAGTGTAGATGGATTGCACGAGATATAAACAATCCTCTGAGGCGATGCCTCAATAATCTTTTTGACAATCTCTGAAGTCAAACCAGGCCTTGGAGGATCAAGCAGAATAATATCAAAATTTTCCCGAAACCTGTATCTTTCGGCCGTCATCCTGATAAACCTGTAATTGTTTATCTTATTTATCGCTATGTTCCTTTCGCCATCTTTTATAGAATAGACATTTTCTTCAATGCCAATGACCTCCTTTGCATTTAGTGCAATATGAAGTGAAAAATTGCCGGCACCAGCATAGAGGTCAAGCACACGCCTGTCATCAATGGGAGATAGTTCATTTAAAATCATTTCTACAACTTTTGTATTCAAATCCCAATTAGCCTGGAAAAAACTCCATGGTGAAACTGTGTATCTCAGGCCATTGAGGTCAAGGCTGACATATCCTTTGCCTCTATAACTTCCATCCTCAAAGGCGATGCCTCCAAAATCTATTCCTGCAAATCTTTCTGCTATATCTTCATTAAAAGGGCTACCTTTTATTAATACTGTGGGTATATCACCATAAGTTATATGCACCTCTTTGATGCCTGATAGATTAAGTGTTTTGACCTTTTTAAAGATTTCGTTTATCTCCTCGACCATAAGAGGACATTCATTAAACTGGACCACATCTCTTGTCCACTCTTTATAAAACCCCATCGCACCTTTTGAAACCTTGAACTGGGCCCTGTGTCTGTAGTTCCAGTCCCTGTCTGTGAGTGCGGGCAGTAGCTGTATCTCTATATCACCAATCCTCTTCAGAGAATCAAGCAGTATCTCCTCTTTCATAGATACCTGTTTTTTGTATGAGATAAACTGTAGATGGCATCCACCGCACTCTCCAAAAACAGGACACTGTGGCTCTATGCGGAACTCTGAAGGTTCTATGACCTTCCTGACAGACGCCAGAGAGTAGTCTTTCTTACTTTCATCTATAGATGCCTCAACAAGCTCCCCGGTTATTGCGCCTCTAATAAAAATAATGCGGTCATCTCTGGCAATGGTAAAACCACCGTATGCAGGTATGGAAGCCTTTAGAATCATTATTATCTATTTAACAGCTTTTTTATCGTTGACTTCAGCTCATCAAGGTCGGCTGACTTAACAATATACGCCTCTGAGGCCCATACAGCAAAATCATCCCTGTAGTCATACGCTGTAGACATAATAATAGGTATTTTCGGTCTCTTTTCCTTCATCCGTCTCAGGAGCTGGATGCCATCTATATCAGGCAGGAGTATGTCAAGTGTAACAAGGTCAGGGTCTTCTCTGTCAAACACTTCCAGTGCCTCTATCCCATTGGATGCTATAACGACTTCATAGCCCTCCTCTTCTAATTCTTCTTCGTAAAGCCTCTGAATATGCAGGTCATCATCAACCACAAGTATTTTCATATTACTCCTCCCTTAATTGAGTTTCTTGAGTTTATTGAGTTTCTTGAGTTCATCGAGTTTATTAAAAATTCGTCGCCTTAGCCTTAGTCGTAACTCAAAAAACCGTGTAAACTTTCATTTCAACGGTATAAACACCCTGAATATGCTTCCCATGTCAGGTCTGCTCTCTACCTCAATCCTTCCTTTATGTTCCTCTATAATTCTGTGTGTGATAGCAAGACCGAGTCCTGTACCTGCCCCTTTTGTAGTAAAGAAAGGGTCAAATATCAACGGCAGGTCTTCCTCTGATATCCCCCTGCCTGTATCTTTTATCTCAATCACCGCATCATTATCCTTAATGTATGTCTTTACAAATATTGTACCGTTGGTACCTACAGCCTGAACTGCATTTGTGAGTATATTAAGCATGGCCTCTTTAACCCTGTTGGGGTCTATATATACCTCATGAGGTTCACCAGATTCCCTGACGAGAACTATTCTCCTCGCATCGAGATCAGACTTTATCAGAGAGATAACCCCATCTATAAGTCTGCCAGGATTAACCATTTCCTTTGCAAGCCTTGTCTCTTTAACAAAGCTGAGAATTTCATTAAGTATGCCCTCAAGCCTCTCAACCTCCCTCGCGATTATACCTGCATACTCCTTCAGATTGCCGCCTAATTTCTTTTCGAGCCTTTTTGCAAATCCACCAACAGAGACAAGGGGGTTTCTTATCTCATGTGCTACTCTCGCTGCAACTTCTCCAAGTGCTGCCATCCTCTCTCTGATCAGAAGCTTCTCTTTCAGGTTCTTAAGCTCTGTTATATCCCTGACCACGTGGACGGTACCTATAAACTCTCCTGTGCTATCAAATATCGGTGAGCTTGAAGTAATAAATGTGCCGCCCAGATTAGTGTCTTCAACCTCCTCAACAAATGCCTTTTTTGTCTCAACAGTTTTGTGATGCGGACACTCTGGCCAGGGCTCGTTCCTGCCATGAAATACCTCATAGCATTTCTTCCCTATAATCTCCTCCGGAGGTTTACCCAATCTCTTGCTGACAGCTTTATTGATGCTCTTTACCACATAATCTCTGGTATTGAAGTAGACCATATCAGATATTGACTCAAATATATTTTCAAGCTCCTGTTCTGTAAGCGAGACCTGCTCAAAGAGTCTTGCACTCTCTATAGCTGTTGCAACATGATTCGAGAAAGCAGCCAGAAACCTCATATCCTCTTCGCCTATAGGCTTTCTGTTGAAGAGATTGTCCACCCAGAGGATTCCTATCACCTTATCCCTCGATATTAAAGGCACAACAGCATATGCCTGTGTACCGAGCTGTTGTATAAGAACTGCATCTGGAAGTGGCTCTTCTCTTACATCTTGAATGTTAAAAGGCCTTTTCTCCTTCACAGCTTTTGTAAGGATTGTTTCATCTGAGAGAGATATCTCTATACCAAGGCTGAGTCTGTCAAGGAAGGAATCTTTCCTCAATGGCCCTGTCTCTATATCTCGCATTATATCAGGCAGTGTCTTTTTCTCTAAGGAGAGTCTCTCCCATATCTGCCATGCCTCCTCATGACTTGCAGGTCCTACTCCCATAGCCCCTTTCAATACACCCTTATTTTCGTCAACAAGAAAAAGGATTGCACGGTTAAAGCCGAGGCCATCGCTCATGGTAACTGCGGTAAGAACCATTCTCAACAATCTATCGAGCTCAAGGGTCCCCCTCATTGCTGAACTGATAAAGAAAAGCCTTGAGAGTTCCTGGTTCCTCCTGACTAACTCTTTCTCAACGCGTTTCTTCTCTGATATATCCCTTGATATACCACTGATACCTATAACCTCTCCTCCTACATCTTTAATCGGAGATAGGGTAAGGCTGACCTCTATAATCGTACCATCCTTCCTCTGCCTGAGGGTCTCAATATCTTTCAGAACTTCTCCTTTTTTTATCTTTTCAATATACTCCTTCTCTACATCCAGTAGGAACGCGGGCACAAAGGGAAGAAACCTACCCATCGCCTCCAGACCTGCGAACCCATATATCTTCTCTGCCCCTATGTTCCATGATGTAATAATACCATTCAGATCGGAGGTAATAATCGCATCTGCCGAGTTCTCTATAATGCCCTCGAGATACTCCTTTGTCTGGGTAACCTCTTTATAAAGGCTGAGAATCTCCTCATGATAGAGCATCCTTTCAGTTATATCCTGAACAAATACAACACATTCAACAACCTCTCCTGTCTCGTCCTTTATCGGATATGCCGAAAGTTCAGCATAATATGTAATGTCTTTAAGATTACCCTTCTGTGCCGTAGTATTGACTTCACCCGTTTCGAATGTGGCCTTTGCAACGCAATGTGGACATATCCCCCCATCTTCATGGAAAACCTCCATAGAATTCTTCCCTGTCATCTCAAGAGCAGTCTTATTCATCAAGTTTTCAACATACTTATTTACTGATATTATCCTGTAATCTTTTCCTAAGGTGATTATCCCGCCCTGAACACTGTCAAAAAGTATATCCATCCTTTTCTTTGCCTCGAGTGCATGCTTTTCCCTCAGCAATTCATTCTCATACAAAACTTCAAGTTTCCCGACCATATCGTCAAACCTTTTTGCTATGATCCCGAATTCATCTTTTCTATCCATCCGTATCCTGTAAGAAAGGTCTCCCTCACTTATCCTCTCTGTCGCCTTGAGGAGTTCCTTGAATGGCTCACTGATTGCCCTTCTCGTGACTATTATCAGGAATACAGACATTATTGCAGTGAATGCTATAAGGCCGCTTATTACCCTTAAGAAATTCAGGATATATTCCATCCCACCCACAGACTGGAGGACAATCAACTCCTTGCTCAGTTTTCCAGATATATAAAATGTCCCCACTGCAAGGATGACCATCAGGAGTAAAAACGCTGAGAGGAAGAGTGATAGTTTTGTCCTGAGACTCATCCCAGGCCTCCCTGCCCTTTGCTCTTTGCCCTTTGCTTTATAGCCATGCTATAGAGCTCGATGTATCTTTCTGCTGATTTCTTCCATGAGAAATCCATCCGCATAGCATTTATAACCATCTTATGCATTTTATTCATATCAGTATAAACACAGAGTGCCCTCTTTATAGCATCCTGCATTGCAGAAGGTGTGTGATCAGAAAAAAGGAAACCAGTGCCTTTCGAAGTCAGGGATTCATAATCCTGTATAGTATCCACAGGCCCGCCTGTCCTTCTTGCTATAGGAATACAGCCATATCGCAGTGCTATAAGCTGACCAAGTCCACATGGCTCATATCTCGATGGCATCAGAAAAAAGTCTGAACCTCCATAAATTCTGTGGGCAAGTGGCTCTTCAAATCCAATGGTGACAGAAACCCTACCTTTATATTTTTTCGCTATCTCTGAGAAACTGCTATGGAAAACTTCATTACCCTTGCCCAAGATAACAAGGTTTACACCTAAGGATAAAAGTTCATCAATAGACTGTATAACGAGGTCTAATCCTTTCTGCAAAGAAAGCCTTCCAACTATACCTATAAGTGGCCTTTCCTCTTTATCGAGAGATACCTCCTTTACGAGTTGTTTCTTACACACAGCCTTACCCTTAAGGTTCTTAATATTAAAATTTTCAGGTATAAACTTATCTTTCGATGGGTCCCACTCTTCATAATCTATCCCATTTATAACACCATAAAGGTCTGTCTCTCTCTTTCGCAATACACCGTCAAGGCCAAAACCTAACTCTTTATTCAGGATTTCTTTTGCGTATGTATTACTGACAGTCGTCAGGATAGCTGCAGAAACAATGCCTGCCTTTAGAAAATTTACCTTTCCGTAGAATTCTATGCCTTCAGGATTGAAAAGCTCCCATCCAAGGCCTGCAATGGGTAGCTCTGATGATAGGAAAAGACCCTGATATCCGAGGTTGTGTATTGTAAGCAAGGTAGCTGTATCTTTAAAAAATTTATCAGCCCCGTATATTGTCTTGAGATAGAGAGGTACAAGTCCTGTCTGCCAGTCGTTACAGTGGATCACATCAGGCTTGAAGTTCAGCGCCTTGCATGCCTCAATTATCCCCCTCGAAAAAAATATAAATCTCGATGCATTATCAATGTAATCTCCCTGCGGTGTACCATAGAGCTCCTGTCTGTCAAAGAATTCATCACACCTTATGAAATAGGCTGAGAATTGGTCGCTAAATATCCTCCCTTCCATGCCGCTGTCTCCTAAAGGAATCTTTATCTTAACACCAGTATCCCTTAGAGGCACCTGGCCTTCTTTTATCTTTTTATAAAGGGGCAGGATAATATATGCCTTTTTCTTCATCCTTCTGTATTCCTTGAGAAGTGCACCTGCAACATCCGCAAGGCCGCCAGTCTTTACATAAGGTACTGCCTCAGGAGTCGCAATAAGTATCTTCATATCTTTGCCTCTCTCATAAACTTAGCTGACTCTTCAGGAGGTGTGGGATTAATATAGAAACCTGAGCCCCATTCAAATCCGGCAATCTTCGTAAGCTTAGGCATAAGCTCTATATGCCAGTGGTAGTACTCGTTTACCTCATCATAAAATGGAGATGTGTGTATTATGAAATTATAAGGAGGCACGTCGAGTATCCTGTCCATCTGTTTCAGAATCACCTGAAGTATCTCTGCAAGACCTGAAAAGTTCTTATCTGGTGGATAAAAACCCGACTCGTGATTCTTAGGTAATATCCATGTCTCAAAAGGCGCCCTTGGTGCAAATGGTGCAAGGGCAACATACCCTTTGTTTTCGTATATTACCCTCTTCCTGTCTTCAAGTTCCTGATTTATAACATCACAGAAAATACATCTCTCCTTTAAATCATAATACTGCCTTGCCGCATCGGTCTCTTCTTTTACCACTTTCGGGACAATCGGCAATGCGATCAATTGGGTATGAGAATGCTCAAGAGATGCCCCTGCAGCATCTCCTTCATTCTTGAATATCAGTACATACTTAAAACGCCGGTCCTTCTTCAGGTCAGAGAGCCTGAGATAGTATGCCCACAGGATATCTTCCACAGCCTTCAGAGGCATTGTTGAGAGAGATAGCATGTGGTCTGGTGTCTCCACAATGACCTCATGAGCACCTATTCCGTTCATCTTATCGAAGATGCCCTCTCCTGTCTTATTCAGGTCCCCATATATCTGGAGGGCAGGGAACTTGTTCGGCATGACCCTCAGTGTCCACCCTGTTGAATTTGGCTGCATCCCAGTACGTCTAAAGGCCATTATCTCTAGTGGTGTCGTATATTCATTACCAGGGCAGAAGGGGCAGAATCCGCCTTTTTTCCTCTGGGAAGGAGAAACGAAATCTGTCGGCCTTTTACCCCTTTCTATTGAGATAATAACCCAGCGGCCAACTATTGGATCCTTTCTAAGCTCAGGCATGTACCCTCCACATATAAATTCAAAATGTGAAATTAAAAATTCAAAATAAAGGAATTCCTTAATTTTACATTTTTCATTTTGAATTTTAAAATTTTATTATTATATCACAATAGTATATAATCACTCATGAAACCCACGTTTCATCACAGGCTTGTAAACGGCCCTTTTGAAGACCCATGTCTTTTTATCAGGATAATAAGAGAAAAGAGGGCGTTTTTATTTGACATGGGCAGTATAGACAGACTCAAACCTCGTGACCTACAGAAGATAACAGATGTGTTTGTAACCCATACACATATAGACCACTTCATAGGTTTTGATACACTCCTCAGGGCACTTCTGAAGAGAGGTCTGCCCTTACGGGTTTACGGTCCTTCAAACATAGCTGACTGCATTGAAGGAAAACTTAAGGGATACACGTGGAATCTGATAAGGGAATATCCCTTGAAGATAGAGGTCCTCTGTGTAAAGGAGGATAAAATAATTGCCTCAAGTTTCTGTGCTGAAAATTGTTTTAAGAGGATAGATAACAGCATATCTGATTTCAGTGGAATCCTTTTAAGAGACCCCTTACTCAAGATAAAAGCCATTCAATTAGACCACCAGATACCATGTCTTGCATTCTCACTCGAGGAAGAATTTCACATCAATATTGATAAGGTAATCTTAAAGAAAAGGGGCCTTCCTGTCGGGCCATGGCTGTCAGAACTGAAAAAGGCCATCAGGGAGAATATATCAGAAGATACGGAGTTCACAGTCTCTGGGAGGGTATACAAACTTGAAGACTTAAGAAAAATCGCAAAGATAACAAAGGGTCAGAAAGTCTCTTATGTGACTGATGTATCCATCAATGATGAAAACATAAGAAAGATTGTTGATCTCGTGCATGACTCTGATAAATTTTACTGTGAGGCATATTTCATGGAAGAAGACAGGGAGAGGGCATTAGAGAGGTTTCACCTTACTGCAAAGATGGCAGGACTGATTGCGAGAGAGGCAAGAGTAAAAAACCTGATCGTCATGCATTTTTCACCAAAATACAGGGAATACCCTGATGCGCCCATAAAAGAGGCGATGGTAGAGTTCGGGAGGGACGATGGTAGGGGAGATATTAAAGAAGAGGCGTGAGGAATCAGGCCAGGATCTCAGGGAAATCGCTAAGACCCTTAAAATAAGATATGACTACCTTAAGGCGATCGAGGATGAAAACTTTGAAAAACTTCCTGTAGAGGTCTATACAAGGGGCTATATCAGGGAATACGCTAAAATCCTGAATATCGACCCTGAAGCTGCTATAAAGGCTTATACTCAACAGGTATCACCACCCCTACCCGAAAAAAAAGATATTCCCACCAAGGAGACTCTAAAAAGTAAAAAAATAAAGATTCGATACTTATTAATTCCGCTTCTCTTATTGCTAACCTTTGCCTTTATTCTATTCCCATTTACCCCGTTAGAAAGAATGCCCCACCCTTTGGGCTGGATAAAAAACTTTCTAACGGGGTTTACTGTAGAAGAACCAAAAATATCTGAAAGAGAAAATCTACCAGTAGTTCAAAGTGAACCACCTCCCCCTCTGTCTTCTAACCAGCATGTCCTTGAGGTCTTTGCTATAGATGTGACATGGTTGCGCGTAAATATAGATGGCACTATTATGTCAAAGGAAGTGTTGCTGAAGCCCGGTGAGTCAGTTAAGTGGTATGCAAAGAATGGTTTCTCACTAAAAATCGGTAATGCTGGAGGGGTAAGGTTAGTATTTGATAGGAAAGAAATCGGGAAACTCGGGGAAAAGGGCCAGGTCGTCAGGCTCAACCTTCCATGAACCAGAAGAGTCCTTTTCGTGTTGGCACAATACGTGATTACCTGAATAGGAAGACTGCTATAATCCTGTTCTTCCAATTTTTATTAATAATCTCATTCCTTGGTTATCGCTCCTGGAAGGACTCAAGCGCTGAATGCATTGTATGTCATAGCAACAAGAAGAAATTGCAATCCCTGGGTTATCCTGAATTCTATGTGACTCAGGAGATGGTTGAAAGGGAGAGCAATCACCCGAATGTCAAATGCCATGAATGCCACCTCGGTGATGGACGGGCAAAGGAGTCAGATAAGGCGCATAAAGGCATGTTAAAGGTTTTACTAATAGATAAAAGAGGCAACATCCTGAGAAGAAAGGATGTCTATCCACATGCACTGCTTCCCTCAGGCAATGATAAACTGAGGGAGATGCTACCAGAGATGGGACATGGAAAGGTAATGAATATACTCTGGCATGACAGAGACCCTGAGACGCTCAGTTTTAATCCAGAGATAGCAAAAAAGACATGTGGTAAATCAGGATGTCATCCACAGGAACTTGACCAGTTCAGGAAAACAACTATGGCAAAGAACTTCAGACAGCGTACCATGAAGACATGGTTAAAGCCATACGGGCCTCATAACTGTGGGCCCTCATTTGCTGATTTACCTCTAATGGAGGTTTTAAAAGAGAGTGGCTTTTCATTCAAAAATACTGAAGAAATTATTCGAGAACTTAATACTGACTTTATAAAAGAGCAGGCGATGGTAAAACAAAAATTCTGCAATATGTGTCATGCAGGCTGCCTCGACTGCCATTACTCACCGATTAGAGAAAAGGGAGTGCATACCTTCTCAAAGAAACCTACTGCAGAGACCTGTTCAGGCGGAGGACGAGGCAGCAATATATGCCACACAGGTGCATTGGAAAGAAGGAGGGGTGAGACATATGTTGGGGGTGATTACTCAGAGCCACCTGGAATGGAGCCTGATGTACATTACAAAAAAAATATACACTGCTCAGACTGCCATCAGACAGGTGAAAAGGGTATGGGAGATATGCAGCGGAAGGCAACATGCCAGGACTGCCATCTCGAGATAGAAGAGGCACACGCAAAAAGCATCCATAAGAATCTTGATTGCGCAACATGCCATATACAGGAACTGAGGGGATATCAATTGACTATCTGGGGCCCGGGGGTTATCGCAGATAAACCAAATCCATTCAAGAAATACTCACTCTATTATGGAACACAAAAACCTCCTATACTCATGAAGGATCAGAAAGGCATGTGGATGCCTGTAAAGGTGTGGCCACACAGTCTTGGAAACTTTAAAAAGGATGTTAAGCCCTCAGAAAAGATACTCTTCAGATGGCCGGATGGAGAGACGAGGGATGCATATTATATTGTTGGCACATTTGATATTCCCTCTAATAGGGGGCTTGTGGGGGAGACGCAGTCTCCCCCACGCACTAATAATAAACATCTATTATGGCTCGAGATAGAGCAGGCAGCACACCCCTTTGGAAAGGCAAGGACATGTGATAGCTGCCATAAAAATGAGAGACAGGTTTCAGTATCCACATGGGAATTCTTTGACAATCAAGGGGCAGAGCCCTTCAATGGAACCCATAAGATTATCACTGATAAAGATGGCATAAGGATTACAGACATAAAGAATACTACACCGATAAGACTAGTAGGTAACTCAAGGCTTGAAGACTTTGCATCATGGGTCTTTCTTAAAGATGAATGGAAGGCACCAGGAGATTTTTCTATTAAAACTGATAAAGAGAAATACAGAAAATCCCTCGGTCTCTCAAACGAAATCGAGAAGGAATTAAAAAGACTCGATGCACTGTCAAGAGTTTTTGATAAAAAGAGGCTGAGGCAATACAGAGATCTTAAAGGTGTTGTCCTCCACAAAGAGGAAGATGCAAAAAAGCTTATTAATGATTTTAAACTCAAAAATCTTATCAAATGAGCCTGGAGATCATCCCTGAACCTGAATGGAAAGAACTTGTTAAAGAACTGATAAAACACAAAGGCACTGCCCTACTCCTCGGTGCAACCGATTCAGGCAAATCCACACTCGCAAGATATCTAATAAGAGAACTCGTATCAAAAGATATTAAAGTTTCCCTTGTTGACTCAGACATAGGCCAGTCTTCACTTGGATTGCCAGGTACAATCAGCATGAAGACATTTAGCAGTCCTGAAGAGATTGAAGAATCCAGTCCAGAGAAGATTTTCTTTGTGGGAACATTTAATCCGGCAAAAAAGATTCACCTAATGATAGATGGGACAAAGAGGATGGCTGATTTCTCAAAGGCAAACTCAGAGGTCGTTCTTATAGATACAACAGGTCTTATTTCAGGCGAGGTCGGAATAGCTTTAAAAAATGGAAAGATTAAAACCATAAAGCCAGAACACATTATCGCAGTGCAGCGACATGATGAACTTGAACATATCATGACCCTGATTGAAGATATTCATATACATCGTATTAAGGCCTCCAGGACGGCAAAGAACAGGAGCAGAGAATCACGCATTAGATACAGGAAAGAGAAATTCAATGACTATTTCAATAAACCAGAAGTTGCTGAATTTTTATTGAATGATGCCACTTTCTTTTACAATGGTAAACCCTTCAGGCCGAAAGAAATGGACTTTAAAGAGGGCACATTAATAGGCCTGAATCATAATGAAGATACAAAGGCATTGGGGATTCTTGTTGAGATAGCTAATAACTCTATCACCTTCAAGTCACCGATAAAGTCTATTAGAGGGATTAACAGAGTGGTTTTAGGGGATATAGCCGTATAAAGGATACGTAAGCTTGCAACAATCAGAGCGAGTTTATATAATGTGCTATGAAAAAAGGCAGCAAAGATATAATAGAAAACGAAGATTTGTTACGTAGAGTAAGAGAAACAATAGATAAACACTTCATGCTCTCTGGAGGGGAGCGGGTTTTAATCGGCCTCTCAGGTGGGCCGGATTCGGTATGTCTACTTCATATACTAAATACACTTAAAGATGAATATAGTCTCAAACTTCATGCTGTTTATATAGACCATGGTCTCAGGCCTGACGAGGTACTAATAGAAATTGAATTCTGTAAAAACCTCTGTGAACAGCTCGATATACCTTTTATAACAAAATCCATTGATGTAAAGTCTTATGCAAAAGAGCAGGGGATTAACAGGCAGGAAGCAG
>JACRGU010000142.1 GCA_016212245.1 Nitrospirota bacterium | reverse complement strand
TCCTCATGAATCTGTGCCTGTTGGGAAGGATGAGACAGAGAATATGGAGATAAGTAGATGGGGTGAACCAAGGCAGTTTGATTTTGAGCCATTAAACCACTGGGATATTGGTGAAATGCTTGAGATTATTGACTTTGAGAGGGCATCAAAGATAGCAGGGGCAAGATTCGCTATTATGAAGGGTCTGGGTGCAAAACTTGAAAGGGCATTGATGAACTTCATGTTGGATCTAAATGTCTCTAAAGGTTATAAAGAGGTCTTCCCTCCTATTATCGTAAACAGAGAGGCTATGACAGGCACAGGACAATTGCCAAAATTCGAGATAGATCTTTTCAGGACTGTTGACCCAGAGTTCTATCTTATACCAACTGCTGAGGTCCCTGTAACGAATATCCATAAAGATGAAATCCTGAAAGAAAAAGACCTGCCAATTTACTATACGGCATATACCCCTTGCTTCAGGCGTGAGGCAGGCTCTTATGGTAAAGATGTAAGGGGTCTTATAAGACAGCACCAGTTCAATAAGGTGGAGCTTGTTAAGTTTGTAAAGCCTGAAGATTCTTACAATGAACTTGAATCTATGACAAGAGATGCTGAAGATATTCTCCAGAGGTTAGAGCTTCCATACAGGGTTGTAGCCCTCTGCACAGGAGACCTCGGGTTTGCTGCCTCAAAGACATATGACATTGAGGTATGGCTTCCAGGCCAGCAGAGATACAGAGAAATATCTTCATGTTCAAATTTTACGGATTTCCAGGCAAGGAGGGCGAACATAAGATTTAAGCGCGAAGGCAAAAAAGGAACAGAGTTCGTGCATACACTGAATGGCTCTGGCCTTGCCATTGGAAGAACTGTTGTTGCCATCCTCGAAAACTACCAGCAGAAAGACGGAAGCGTTATTATCCCTGTAGTACTGAGGCCGTATATGGGGGTAGAGGTAATAAGATGAGTGTGCCGAGAAAAGGAGGTTACGAAAGATGTCTACCCGACAAAAATTGGCTGTTTTTACTTTAAGTCTGCTTTTAATAGCAGGCATTGCCTATGCAAAGGATTATGAGGTGAAGAAGAAGGCAGGTGAGTATAATGTTGAGGTTAAGATTGATAAGAACCCACCTGTTGTTGGCGACAATAATATAACTATTAAGATAAAAGATGCATCTAAGAAATATGTAACTGATGCAAAGGTGAAGGTTGAATATTCCATGCCTGCAATGCCAGGCATGCCAGCTATAAACTATAAAACTGATGCCGAATTGAAGGGGAATGAGTATAAGGCTAAAATGAATCTTTCCATGTCAGGTCCCTGGAATATAGTTGTCAGGATAACAAGGGCTGGCAAGACTACTAAAATGAAGTTTAATGTGGATGCCAGGTAAAATAAAAAGGGTCATTTTACTGTTTACTGTTTACTGTTCACTGTTCACTGCCAGTGCCTTTACTGAAGAACTAAACCTTCAGACCTTGATTGATGAGGCGTTGAGAAATAACCATGATGTGCTGATGGCAGAATCAAGGTGGAAATCTGTTACACTTAGGATTCCTCAGATGAGAAGCCTTCCTGACCCGATGCTGATGATTGGCTATCAGAACGAGGGATGGAGGAGATACACTTATGGTGAGATGGAAGGTGCTCAGTGGATGTTCTCAGCCTCTCAGATATTTCCATTTCCAGGGAAACTCACTTTAAAGGGTGAAATGGCAGCAAAGGATTCGGATGCCCTTTTAATGTCATACGAGGCAGTAAAATTAAAGACCATCTCAAAGGTGAAGGAGCTTTATTACGACCTCTTTTTTGTCCACAAAAGTCTCGATTTAATTAACTCGAAAATGGAACTCTTCTTAAGGCTTGAGGATGTAGCCATCTCAAGATACTCATCAGGAATGGCACTACAACAGGAGGTAGTTATGGCTCAGGCTGAAAAGTATATGCTCCTTGAAAGAAAAGAGATGCTATTTCAGAAAAAAGAGGGTATAGAAGCTATGATAAATTCTACTATCGGCAGAGATGCAAAATCTCCATTAGGTATACCGCAAGAACCCCCTAAAACAATCTTTAATTACTCTCTTGATGACCTTACAAAATTAGCTGTAGAAAACTCACCTGAGATAAAGTCCCGACAGAAAATGATAGAAGCATCAGATGCAAAGATAAAGATGGCAAAGAAGGAATACTACCCTGACCTGACACTTGCAGCTTCTCTGTTTAAAAGGAGAGGTGAATTTGAAGACATGTGGAGCCTTTCAACCACAATAAATATCCCACTTTTCTATAAAACAAAGCAGAGGATGGCAGTGCTTGAGGCACTTTCCAACCGCTCTGAAGTAGAACATGACCTTGAGGGTATGAAACTTATGATTGCCTCTGCCTTAAGGGATAATCTCTCTATGATTAATGCATCAGAAAAGTTAATGGAGCTTTACAGAGATGCACTAATTCCGAAGACAAAACAGGGCTTTGAGTCTGCCTTATCAGGATACATAGCCGGGAAAATAGAGCTGATAACAGTTATTAAAAATCTAACATCACTCATAGATTATGAGACTTCTTACTGGAACCAGTTTGCCGAAAGAGAAAAGGCAATTGCGAGGATTGAAGTAATAACTGGAAAGGGATCAGGGGTCAGGGGTCAGGAATGAGATTTTGAGATTGGAGGTTTATGTGAAAAAAAGAAGTTTTTTTATAACTCTCATAATAGTTGCAGTAGCTATCTTTATCGGCATTTATTATTTATCCCGACAATCCCCACCCCCAAATCTCCAAGCCCCAAGCCCAGTCACTCAAGAAACAGAAGAGCCACCAGCAGTAGAAATCTCTCCTGAAAAACAGCAGCTAATTGGTGTAAAGACTGATGTAGTTAAGGCGATACCGCTTAAAAAGACTATAAGGACAGTCGGAAGGATAGAATATGATGAGAGAAAAATATTCACAGTAAATACAAAGATTGAAGGCTGGATAGAGCAGCTTCATATAGACTATACCGGAAGATATGTGAAAAAAGGAGAGCCACTCGCAGAGATTTATAGCCCTGAACTTATAGCAACGCAGCAGGAACTTATCACAGCTATCGAATGGGCAAAGGATGCTAAAGCTAAAGCAGGTAATATGCTGCTCAGAGATGCTGAAACACTTATTGATGCAGTAAGACAGAGGTTGAGACTCTGGGATATCTCTGATGAGCAGATCAGAAGAATTGAGGAGACAGGAAAGCCAATTAGAACTCTAACCATCTATAGTCCTGTTAGCGGTTATGTAGTCGAAAAGATGGTCATTCAGGGCATGAAGGTTATACCTGGTGAAAAACTCTTTAATGTGGCAGACCTATCAACCATCTGGATTATGGCAGATATATATGAATATGATATGCCTTTCATAACTGTTAGGCAGATGGCAAAAATTGCTCTGAGTTATTTCCCAGGAAGAGAATTCATGTCGAGGATTGACTACATCTATCCAGCTCTTTCAGGCGAGACAAGGACAGCAAAGGTAAGGTTTGAACTGCTAAACCCCGGAGGCCAGCTTAAGCCACAGATGTTTACCAATGTAGAGATCAAGATTGACATGGGTAGAAGGCTTGCAATACCAGAAGATGCAATTATTGATACAGGGACAAGGCAGGTTGTTTATGTGGACAAAGGCGATGGATATTTCGAGCCGAGAGAGGTAATGCTGGGTGTCAGGGCAGAGGGATTAAGAGAGGTAATAATGGGCCTAAAGGCAGGAGAAAGGGTTGCTTCATCAGCCACATTCCTTATAGATTCTGAGGCACAAATGAAAGGTGTGAAGCCAATTGGTGGCATAAACACTAAAAATAGTCAATAGTCAACAGTGTTTGATATAACTAATGACACATGACTAATGACTCAATGACTTAGAAATATGATAGCCAAAATAATCGAATTTAGTGCTCGTAACAGATTCCTCATCTTTCTGATGGTTATATTCCTTATCGTATGGGGATATTGGGCACTGAAAAATACACCCCTCGATGCAATTCCAGACCTCAGCGATACTCAGGTGATTATCTACACAGAATGGCCTGGCAGAAGCCCTGACCTTGTGGAGGATCAGATAACATATCCCATATCATCCACACTACTGGCAGCACCAAAGGTTCAGGTGGTGAGAGGATTTTCATTTCTCGGCAGTTCTTTTATATATGTAATCTTTGATGAGGGGACAAACATATACTGGGCAAGAAGTCGTGTGCTCGAGTATCTCCAATCGGTTAAAGTTAAACTGCCGCCTGATGTAAACCCTGTGCTTGGCCCTGATGCTACCAGCCTGGGATGGGGTTTTAGCTATGCGGTTGTTGACGATTCAGGAAAACATGACCTGTCAGAGCTCCGCTCAATTCAGGACTGGAATATAAAGCTCACCCTTGAAAGCGTGCCTGGTGTATCGCAGGTTGCCAGTGTTGGTGGGTTTGTAAAGCAGTATCAGATAACTATAGACCCCAACCGGCTTGCAGCATATAACATCCCTGTAATGAAAATCATGGAGTCCATACGTAGAAGCAATAAGGATGTGGAGGGAAGGGTTCTTGAATTCTCTGGTATGGAATACATGGTTCGTGGCCGCGGCTATATAAAGAGTATTAAAGATTTAGAGAATATTGCTGTTGGCACCAATGGCCTTGGTACTCCTGTTCTTTTGCGTGATGTTGCTAAGGTGCAACTGGGGCCTGAGATAAGAAGGGGACTCGTTGACCTTGATGGAAAAGGTGAAGTTGCTGGAGGTATTGTTGTTGTCAGATTTGGTGAGAATGTCCTTAATGTTATAGAACGGGTAAAAGAGAAGATTAAAAAGGATATTCAGCCTTCATTACCAGAAGGTGCAAAGATTATCATAACCTATGACAGGACAGATTTAATTCACAAGTCTATAGATACCCTCAAAGACGAGATAATTAAACTCTCTGTAGCTGTGAGCGCTGTATGTATTGTATTCCTTTTTCACCTGCCAAGTGCCCTCGTTGTCATATTAACACTGCCTGTTGCGATTATTATCTCATTTATCTGTATGTACTACATAGGAGTTACCTCTAATATCATGAGTCTCGGTGGAATTGCTATAGCAATAGGGACTATGGTGGATGCATCCATCATAATGGTCGAGAATGCTCATAAGAAACTGGAAGATTCAGTCAGCAGTCAACAGTCAGCAGTCAACAGAATAAATATAATTATCGAGGCTGCAAAGGAGGTGGGGCCATCTCTATTTTTCTCCCTTCTGGTCATAACCGTGGGGTTCCTCCCCATATTTACATTACAGGCACAGGCAGGAAGGCTCTTTAAGCCACTGGCATACACGAAGACCTTTGCCATGCTTTTTGCATCCTTTCTTGCTATTACATTTACACCCACCCTTATGACGCTTTTTATCAGAGGAAAGATTCGCCCTGAAGAAAAGAACCCTGTCAGCTTTATACTCCATAAGGTCTACGAGCCAATTGCAAAGATTGCCCTAAGGTTCAAAAAGACAGTCATCATCCTTGCAGTAATCATAATAGCATTAACAGTTTATCCCTTTATGAAGCTCGGTTCTGAATTCATGCCCCCACTTTATGAAGGAACCCTCTTTTATATGCCTGTGACTGTGCCTGGGGCATCCATCTCAGAGGTCTCAAAACTCCTTCAGCTTCAGGATAAACTCTTAAAAAAGATTCCTGAGGTTGAGCAGGTCTTTGGGAAGGCAGGGAGGGCAGAGACTGCCACAGACCCAGCACCCCTTGAGATGTTTGAGACTGTGATTAATCTTAAACCAGAATCAGAATGGCGAAAGGGCATGGATGTGGAAAAACTGAAGAATGAGATGAATGAGATGCTTACTATTCCAGGGGTTGCAAACTCCTTTACGATGCCAATAAAAGCTAGGATTGATATGCTTGCCACAGGCATCAGGACACCTGTGGGTGTTAAGGTTATGGGGCCGAAACTGGATGTAATAGAAAAGATTGCCATGGATGTAGAGGATGCCATTAAAGACATCCCGGACACGAGGAGTGCATATGCAGAGAGGATAACAACAGGGTATTTTCTCGACATTAAACCGAGGCGTGATGAGATAGCACGATATGGTCTTTCTATGGATGATGTTCAGGATGTAATAGCCACTGCACTTGGAGGAATGAATCTCACAACAACAGTAGAAGGAAGGGAACGATACCCTGTGAATGTCAGATATCCAAGAGAGTTGCGGAATGATATAGAAAAACTCGAAAGGGTGCTAATCCCAGTGATGAATCAAGGGTCAAGGGTTAAGGGTCAGATGTCAGGAGAAAAAAACTCCGAACTCCGAACTATGAACTCAGAACTTTTTGCTCAGGTTCCACTCGGTGAACTCACGGATATAGCGATTGTGAAAGGCCCGACAGTGATTAAGAGTGAAGAGGGTCTTCTTACAGCTTATGTATATGTGGATTTTTCAGGTCGTGATGTGGGCAGTTATGTGGAAGAGGTAAAAAGGAAGGTGGCATCCAGTGTGAAGGTACCTGAGGGTTATAGACTGGAGTGGAGTGGAGAGTATGAATACCTCATAAAGACCCATGAAAGGTTAAAACTCGTTATCCCACTCACGGCCATTATCATCTTTGTCCTTATATATCTCAATACAAAATCCGTGACAAAGACAATGATAGTCTTACTTGCAGTCCCATTTTCCCTTGTAGGCTCATTCTGGCTACTGTATCTTTTGAACTATAACATGAGTATTGCTGTGTGGGTCGGCATTATAGCCCTTGCAGGTCTGGATGCAGAGACAGGTGTTGTGATGCTACTTTATCTTGAGCTCGCATATGAAAAATGGAAGAGGGAGGGTAGGTTGAACAGTATTAATGACCTGAGAGATGCTGTTATGTATGGTGCTGTTAAGAGGATAAGGCCTAAGATTATGACGGTAAGCGTTATCCTCGCAGGTCTTGTCCCCATCATGTTCAGCCATGGCACAGGCGCTGATGTGATGAAACGAATAGCAGCGCCAATGGTTGGAGGAGTTATAACATCAGCAATTCTTGAATTGATAATCTATCCTGCAATTTATATGATATGGAGAGGTCGGGGGAGGGCATTATGAAATTGCATAAAAATATCTTAAGCCTTATTGGGAACACACCCTTAGTAAAAATCAATAACCTTTGCTCTGATGACGATGCTGAAATCTGGGCAAAGTTTGAGGGCAATAATCCAGGTGGTTCTGTTAAAGACAGGATAGCACTTTCGATGATAGAGGCAGCAGAAAGGGATGGAAGATTAAAGCCTGGAGGGACAATTATCGAGCCCACAAGCGGCAATACAGGTATCGGCCTTGCAATGGTTGCTGCTGTAAAGGGATATAGACTTATACTTACAATGCCAGAGACAATGAGCATGGAGAGAAGACAGCTTCTTCAGGCATTCGGTGCAGAGCTTGTCCTGACAGAAGGAAAGAAGGGTATGATGGGTGCAGTAGAGAAGGCTGAGGAGATTTATTTGTCACTCGTCACTCGTCACTCGTCACTTGCTTTTATGCCTCAACAGTTTGAAAACCCTACCAATCCTGAGATACATAGAAAGACGACTGCTGTAGAAATAATCAATGACCTCGGTGAAGTGCCTGATGGTTTTGTCTCAGGCGTTGGTACAGGAGGGACAATTACAGGAGTTGGTGAGGTCTTCAGGGCAAAGAAATCAGATGTTTGGATCGCAGCAGTAGAGCCTGCAGCCTCGCCAGTCCTTTCAGGCGGTAATCCCGGACCTCACAGGATTGCAGGGATTGGTGCTGGTTTTTTCCCTGGAGTCCTGAATACGAAGATCTATAATGAGGTTATACCAGTCACAGATGATGATGCAGCAGAGGCAACAAGACAGCTTTCTTTAAAAGAGGGGATTCTTGCTGGCATATCTTCTGGTGCAGCCATGTGGGCAGCACTTAAGGTTGCAAAAAAACTTGGCAGGTATAAAAAGGTTGTTGTTATTCTTCCTGACAGAGGCGAACGCTATCTGAGCACGGGTTTGTTTATCTCAGAGACACCATAGATTCTTAGGAGAAGGATTGTTAATTAGGTTTTAAGTTGTATCTGGTCGGGGCGAAAGGATTTGAACCTTCGACTCCACGGTCCCGAACCGTGTGCGCTACCAGGCTGCGCTACGCCCCGATTAAAGAATATAATAATGAATCCATACATAAAAAGAAAAGTACTGAAGAAACACGGCACATCTTTTGAAGACATAGAAGACTATATTGCCGTAGAAAAAAAGCTCAGGGTCTCTGTTAATGGGAAAGAGGTTATAAGTCTATATTGTACACCCTCGATGATAAGGGAGCTGGTCGTCGGTCTTTTCCTTACAGAAGGAATAATCAGGGGTGAATTATGTGCAGATAAGATGAGTATAGAATACGGAGACGAAATTATGGTTGATATCCCTGCTGATGGAGATATATTAACAGAGGGCAGGGTAATCACTTCCGGATGTATGGGTGGAGTTACCTTTACCCCGTTAGAAAAAAATTTTCTAACGGGGTTTACCAAGGAAAGAGATTTTAAAAAGGTTACAGATGGTTTTTCTATTGATTCAGGAACCCTTAAGACTATCTTCAAAGAGTTTCAACAGAGGTCAGAACTCTTCAGGCTAACAGGATGTGTTCACAGTGCTGCACTTTCAGACGGCAAGGACATCCTCGCCTTTGCAGAGGACATAGGCAGACACAATGCTGTTGATAAGGTAATCGGGTATGCCCTCCTCGGGAATATAGCCTTCAGAGAAAAGCTCATGTTTGTGAGCGGAAGACTTTCATCTGAGGTTGTATCAAAGTGTTGCAGGTGGGGCATCCCTGTAGTAGCAAGCAGGACCGCACCTACAAGTCTTGCTATAGAGATAGCTGAGGTATGTGGAATAACACTTGTGGGGTTTATAAGGGGAGACCGCCTGAATGTTTATACAAACACGCAGAGAATCATCCAGTAAAATTCAAAACAATATGATCTATCTGTTTTAGTCATTTGAGCATTTGAATTTTGAATTTGTTTGGGATTTAGAATTTAGATATTAGGATTTTAATTACTGTCTTACTTTATCCCATACTTCTGCAGTCTATGTCGGAACGACCTGAAAGACAGATTTAAAAGCCTTGCTGCTTCTGTCTTTACACAACCTGTCTTTTAAATCGCCTTAATGAGATAATTTTTTTCTATAGTCTCGATAATCCTGTTGAGGTCTATCCCTTCATCCTGAAGTTCCGGGATGCTCATCGTCTCCTCAGATGTCTTTATCTGTT
>JACRGU010000141.1 GCA_016212245.1 Nitrospirota bacterium | reverse complement strand
CTCTGTCTTTTCTGCGAGAAAGATTGTAAGAGACTTTCTGCTCGATGCTCAGAGGAATACTGCCTTAAACAATGACCTTGTTGTTGAAGGTAGAGACACAACAACAGTTGTATTTCCAGATGCATGGAAAAAGATTTATCTGGATGCCTCTGTGGAGGAAAGGGCTAAAAGACGCTATCTTCAGTTCAGGGAAAAGGGCATTGATATCAGCATGGATGATTCTCGAAAGGATGTGATGGAGAGGGATATAAGGGATACCAACCGTGATATAGCTCCACTTAAAAGGGCAACTGATGCTTTCTTAATAGACTCATCAAATCTGTCTGTAGGGCAGGTCATGGGGAAAATAATTGAGTTTATAAGAGCTGAACCTTGAGTTGTCTTTATTGGTTTTTCAGGGCAATCTTCTATATTTTTTTAAAGGTCTTTAACAGACTTGAAGTTATTGGTTCTAAGAATGTCCCGGATAAAGGTGGTGTTATCGTGGCAGCAAACCATGTGAGTTATCTGGACCCCCTTGTTATTGGAGCAGCTTTAAAGAGGCGCGCTACATATATGGCAAAGCAAGAGCTCTTTAAAATTCCCCTGATCGGTATATTTGTTAAGTCATTCTCTTTTCCTGTGAACCGAGATAGACCGCAGCCATCTACAATAAAAGAAGCTGTTTCCCGACTGAAGGAGGGAGAGCTTATCGTCATATTTCCAGAAGGAGGCCGGAGTGTTGATGGAAGCCTGCTTGACGCCAAGAGAGGTGTAGGCATAATTGCAGCCATAAGCAGGATGCCTGTTGTCCCAGCACTTATTGAGGGAACAGAGAAGGCCCTTCCTGCAGGTAGAAAATTTTTAAGACCTGCAAAAATAAAGGTAATATTTGGCACCCCCATAGAGGTTAAAAAAGAAGAAAAAGACAGACACTTTCAGGAGGGGATAAGCAGAGATATAATGGAAACCATTAAAAATCTAAAATTTAAAATGCAAAATTAAGAATTATGGAATTCCTTTATTTTGAATTTTTATTTTTAAGTTTTAAATTCTCACAGAGTGAGTCGTGGAAATAATCACAGCTAAAAGGGCAGGTTTCTGCTTCGGCGTAAAGAGGGCTATAGATATAGCCTTTGAGATGGCTGAAAAGAAAAGAGAAGGGGTATATACACTCGGTCCGATAATCCATAATCCCCAGGTAGTAGAGAGGCTCAAAGAGAAAGGTATTATTCCGATAGAGGATATTAAAACAAAGAAGGATATAAATGCCCTGATAATCAGAACCCACGGGATACCACTCTACCTGTCAAAGGAGATATCGTCGCTTGGCTGTGAGATAATAGATGCAACCTGTCCATTTGTAAAAAAGGCTCAGTGTTATGCTAAACTTCTTACGGAAGAGGATTACCAGGTAGTTATCCTGGGAGACAGAGACCATCCAGAGGTCATAGGATTGATGAGCTATGCTGGCGATGATGTCATAGTTGTTAATGACAAAACACCTCTTCCGAGACTCAAAAGTAAGGTTGGCATAGTTGTTCAGACCACACAGCCTGTGGAGGCATTAAAAAAGGTCCTATCTGAGGCGATAGAGCAAGCTAAAGAAATAAAAGTATATAATACAATATGCAACTCCACAGCACTCAGGTTAAAGGAAACAGAAGAGATGGCCCGTAAGGTTGATGTAATGCTCGTAGTAGGCGGTAAAAACAGTGCAAACACAACACAGCTTGCAAGGCTTTGTGAGTCTCTTTCAGTCCTGACATATCATATAGAGACCTCCTCTGAGATTAAAGAAAAATGGTTCGAGGGGGTAAGGAAGGTCGGGATAACAGCAGGCGCATCAACACCTGACTGGATCATAAAGGAAGTAGAAGATAGAGTCAGAGATTTAGAAATTAGAAGTTAGAAATGAGAAATTAAAATTGATATAGGAGAATAACTTTTTAATGGAACTTAAAAACAATGAGATGGAAAGGCTCTATGCCGAAACCTTCCACAGTATTGAGGAGGGGGCAATACTGAGGGGAAGGATATTAGCATTAAAGCAGGATGGAGTCATAGTTGACATCGGGTATAAATCTGAGGGTTTTATACCGATTGAAGAATTTTCAGAAGAAGAGCTTAATACACTGAAACTCGGCACCAACATAGAGGTCTATATTGAAGATATAAAGGATTCTGAAGGTATTATAACCCTGTCAAGGGAGCGTGCTGCAACGATCAAGGTATGGGAAACCCTTGAAAATGCACTCCATGATGGGAGTCCTGTGGAAGGAATGGTTGTCGGAAAAACAAAGGGTGGTCTCTCTGTGGACATATCAGGGGTAAAGGCATTTCTTCCTGGTTCACAGATAGATATAAAGGCACCAAGAGATATTGATAGCCTTATTGGGAAAAGAATGCTTTTCAGGGTTTTAAAGCTCAATAACAAACGTTCCAATGTCATAGTATCAAGAAGGGCAGTCCTCGAAGAAGAGAGACAGAAAAAGAAGGCTGAGACCCTCGAGAAACTTAAAGAGGGCACCCTCATTAATGGGACAGTTAAAAACATCACGGATTATGGCGTCTTTGTTGACCTCGGTGGCGTAGATGGACTGCTACATATATCGGATATCTCCTGGGGAAGGATAAACCATCCTTCTGAGTTTTTTGCGATTGGAGATGAGATCGAAGTCATTGTCCTTAAATACGATGAAGCAAACGAGAGAGTTACATTAGGTTACAAACAAAAAAAGCATGACCCCTGGTCCATTGTTGACAAAAAATATCCTGTTGGCAAAAGGGTAAGGGGCAAGGTCGTAGGCATTACTGACTACGGTGCATTTATTGAACTCGAAGAAGGGTTAGAAGGGCTCATTCATATATCAGAATTAGACTGGCTGCCAAGGCCAAAACATCCATCAAAGTATCTATCCATCGGAGAGACTGCTGAGGCTGTTGTATTGAAAGTGGATAAAGAGGAGAGGCGGCTTTCTCTGAGTATAAAGCAAATGAAACCGAGCCCGTGGGAGCTTGTTTCACAGCGTTACATGGTCGGCCAGAAGATTTCAGGTAAGGTAAAGAGCATTACTGACTTCGGTGTTTTTGTAGGTCTCCCTGAGGGAGTTGATGGACTTATCCACCTATCAGACCTCTCATGGACAAAACATATAAAACATCCGTCAGAGATCTTAAGG
>JACRGU010000144.1 GCA_016212245.1 Nitrospirota bacterium | reverse complement strand
ATTCTTCTGTCAGGGTGTGTAGCAGATTCAAATTTCTAAAAATGCGATAGGATTAATTACAGATAGTTCTTCAACCTTTATCCTCTGTATTCAGAAGTTGCGTTACCTGTCTCTCATTCTACATATAAAGGTGAGGCTCGGTATCGCTTTTATAAATTCTCATCTGCTACACACTTTTTGTCATAGTTTTACTATAAAAGTAACTTTGTGTTATCTTTACCTTAATGACTGGCAAAGTTGTGTCCATAAATATCAGCGATAGAAAAGGTGTACGCAAGAGGTCTGTAAAAGAGGCAGAGGTTATTACAGACTTTGGGATAAAGGGCGATGCACATGCCTCTAAAGAATGGCACAGACAGGTGAGTCTGTTATCTCTCGAAAGTATCGAGAAGATGCAGGCGAGAGGGCTTAAAGTCAAGCCAGGTGATTTTGCAGAAAATGTTACAACAAGGGGGATTGACCTGCTTAAACTTCCAGTCGGCACAAAGATGGTAATTGGTGGTGATATCGAATTCGAGGTAAGCCAGATAGGTAAGGAATGCCATACACGATGTAATATATATTATCAGGCAGGTGATTGCGTTATGCCAAAAGAGGGAATATTTGTGAAGGTTATTAAAGGTGGAAAGATTAAGGAAGGAGACGAGATAGAAGTGATATGATAACCGCTGCTGTGTTGACCATAAGCGACAGAGGCTCAAGGGGTGAACGTGAAGATTTAAGTGGACCTCTGATTAAAGATATGTTGAAAGGGATAGGGGCTGAGGTTAAGTACTATGAAATCTTGCCTGATGAAAAAGGGCTTATAAAAGAAAGGCTCATCGAATATAGCAAAGAGGTTGAACTGATACTTACAACGGGTGGCACTGGCCTTTTACCGAGAGATGTTACTCCAGAAGCAACCCTTGAGATAATAGATAGACAGGTTCCGGGTATTGCTGAGGCTATGCGTGCAGAGGGTTTTAAGAAGACTGGAAGGGCAATACTTTCGAGGGCAGTGGCTGGCGTGAAAGGAAGAACGCTGATTATCAACCTTCCAGGAAGTCCTAAGGCTGTAAAAGAAAATCTTGATATTATCCTTGATGTGATACCTCATGCGATAGAGAAGATTAAGGGAGACACCACAGAATGCGCACGGATATCTCATTCCCATTAGCCTTTCTTGCAGGTATATTATCTTTTCTGTCCCCATGTGTCTTGCCACTTGTGCCTTCTTATGTATCCTTCATAACCGGTATTTCGTTTGAAGACCTCACTGGTGGCGTAGATAGAAGAAAGGTCAGATACCTGACAATGACAAACTCGGTTGCATTTATATCTGGTTTCTCCTCGATATTCATTGCCCTCGGTGCATCGTCATCTGCAGCTGGAAGGCTTTTATTTGAATACCAGGACTGGATAAGAATAATCGGTGGTATTCTTGTTATTATCTTCGGCCTGTTTGTTGCAGGGGTTTTGAAACTCGACTTCCTTATGAAGGAAAGGAAGTTTCATATAAGTGGGAAACCAGCAGGCTATATAGGGTCTTTTCTTGTCGGAATGACCTTTGCTGCTGGATGGACTCCATGCATTGGTCCAATACTCGGCACTATCCTTCTTTATGCAGGTTCAAAAGGCTCTGCAATTTATGGATTTAAGTTGCTGACAGTCTATTCCCTCGGCCTTGCAATCCCCTTTTTCATTTCATCTCTAACAATCAACTCATTCCTGAGTTACTCAAAAAAGATCGGCAGATACATGCGCTGGATTATGGCTTTAAGTGGCCTGCTCCTTATAGTCTTCGGGATTATGCTTCTTACAGATAGGGTAAGGGAGCTCGCTGGCCTTCTGCCAGATTTCGGGATTAACCTTTAACAACCTCTTCAAAATGCTTGAAGAGAAAGGGCTGGGTGTTCGAATTAAGTTCTTCATCTAAAGAGATACCAACGACATAGGTGTTCCCCCATATTGATGATCGGACAACTTCCCCATTAACAAAATCTTTTCGTTCTTTTCCATAGGCATCAGTGAAAGTAATTTCTACATTGACATGCTGTCCTATTGGTATAAAAGTATTCGAGTATAAACCTATCCCTGATGATGAAATGTGGGCAACCTTTGCTTCGATTGTTTTTTCGATATCAGGTATTGTTACTATGGCTTTTGCTGGTAATAGATATCTATTATGACGACGCTGTTCTTTATGCATAATCAAAATATCCTTCCCTTTCCTCCCATACGTCACTATATTATATTTCATAATGCAATTTTAGAAAACATTTTTATTTACTGACCAGCGTATCCGAAGTCTTGCTAATAACTTCTTATTTGTGCTAAGTTTTTAAATTATCCAATGGAGGAATTTATTTTGGAAGAAAGATACAACCCCCAGAAGGTCGAGCCAAAATGGCATAGATACTGGGAAGAGAGAAAGCTTTATAAGACAGAATTAAAACCTTCTGATAAAAAATTCTACTGCCTTGAGATGTTCCCATATCCTTCAGGGAAGATACATATGGGCCATGTAAGGAACTATGCTATTGGTGATGTGATAGCGAGATATAAAAAGATGCGCGGATACAATGTGCTTCATCCAATGGGATGGGATGCATTCGGACTCCCTGCAGAGAATGCTGCAATAGAACATGGCGTTCATCCTTCAGAATGGACTTATGACAATATAGATTACATGAAAAAACAGTTAAACAGGATGGGACTGAGCTATGACTGGGACAGAGAGATTAACACATGCAGCCCTGAATATTATAAGTGGAACCAGTGGTTTTTTATAAAGATGTTTGAACGAGGTCTTGCATACAGGAAATCCTCTTATGTAAACTGGTGTCCTTCATGTGTGACTGTCCTTGCTAATGAGCAGGTCATAGATGAGAGGTGCTGGAGGTGTGACAGCGTTGTAATACAGAAGGAGCTCGAACAGTGGTTTTTAAAGATCACCGATTATGCAGAGGAATTATTACAGGCATGTGATGAACTTAAAGGATGGCCTGAAAAGGTTGTCACCATGCAGAGAAACTGGATTGGGAAAAGCATAGGGGTTGAGGCTGATTTCAAGATTGAAGACATAGAAGAAAAAATAAGGATATTCACTACAAGGCAGGATACACTCTTTGGTGCTACATTCATGTGCATTGCACCAGCCCACCCACTTGTAGGAAAACTTGTGTCTGATAAAGACGGACTTGAGAGGATCAGGGCAAGATATGGCAGGATGGATGAAAAGCTCGGATTGTTTACAGGCCATTATGCGATTAATCCAATGAATGACGAAAGAATTCCCATCTATGTAGCTAATCTTGTTCTTATGGAATATGGAACAGGTGCAATTATGTCTGTCCCTGCCCATGACCAGAGGGACTTTGATTTCGCTAAGAAATATGGTCTGCCAATTCGAGTGGTGATAGTGCCTGAAGAGAGCACCCGCTCCCTAACCCTCCCCCCTCGAGGGGGAGGGCAGAGGTGGGGGGGAGACTTCCAACTCCGAACTTATAACTCGTCACTCATTGAGGAGGCTTACGAAGGTGAGGGTATACTTGTTAATTCAGGTCAGTTCAGTGGTCTGAGGAGTGATATTGCAAGGCAGAAGATAGCAAAATTTATAGAAGAGAATGGGCTTGGGAAAAGTGTTGTTAATTATAAATTGAGGGATTGGGGTATATCAAGGCAGAGGTACTGGGGGACACCAATTCCTGTTGTCTAATGTGATAAATGTGGGATTGTACCTGTGCCTGAGAAAGATCTTCCTGTGATACTTCCTGAGGATGTGAAGTTTACAGGTAAGAGAGGCTCTCCACTCCTTGAGTCTGAGACATTTTTAAATGCTGAGTGCCCAAAATGTGGTGGTAGGGCAAGGCGTGAGACTGACACAATGGACACATTCGTGGATTCTTCATGGTATTTCTTAGCTTATTGCTTTGGCGAAGATAAGATTGACTTTAACTCGTCACTCAGTTACTGGATGCCAGTTGACCAGTACATTGGTGGTGTTGAGCATGCAGTGCTTCATCTCCTTTATTCTCGGTTCTTTACAAGAGTTATGCGTGACCTCGGACTTCTAAGTGTAAGCGAGCCTTTCCAGAACCTTCTCACCCAGGGCATGGTCATAAAAGATGGTGCAAAGATGTCCAAGTCAAAGGGCAATGTTGTTGACCCTGATTATTTGATAGAGAAATATGGTGCTGATACATCGAGGTTGTTTTCTCTTTTTGCCTCGCCTCCAGAAAAGGACCTCGACTGGTCAGATAAGGGTGTTGAGGGCGCATACAGGTTTTTAAACAGGCTGTGGGGAGTTGTATATAAAAATAAATTCAAAGTTCAAAATTCAAAGTTCAAAATTAATGAAGCCTCACGCCTCACGCCTCACGCCTCACGGTTGTTCAGGAAAACCCATCAAACCATCAAGCGTGTTACAAACGACATAGAAAGGGAATATCACTTCAATACAGCCATTGCAGCGCTAATGGAGCTTATGAATGAGATAATTTCATTTGAGCCCAGATCCGATGAGGACTGGGCAACATTTAGGTTTACGATAGAGACTGTGCTACTTCTTCTTTCTCCATTTTCTCCCCATATTACAGAGGAACTATGGGAGGCGATAGGAAATAAGCCAAGTATATTTGAACAAAAATGGCCTGACTGGGATGAGGAGGCTGCAAAGGAGGAGCAGATAGAGCTTGTTATACAGATTAATGGTAAACTAAGATCAAGGCTTATGATATCACCCGGCCTTTCTGATGATGAGATAAAAAAGATGGCGATTGAAGAGCAAAAGATAAAAGAGATTGTTGGTAATAAGACAATCAAAAAGGTTATTGTAGTAAAGGGTAAGTTAGTTAATATAGTCATTTGAAACAGGAGAGGAAAGGCTGTCTCAGAATTTTCATAAACGACAGATTATTATTAATATGGCAATCGTAAGTGCCTCAGAAATTAAAGGTTTAATCCTCTTACTTTTCACTTTTCACTTTTCACTTTTCACTTTATTCGGTTGCGGTTATACAATCCACAGCAAGATATCTCTGCCTTTTGATTCAATACAGATTGGTAAGATAGAGAATAAAACCCTCGAACCAAAACTCCAGGACAGACTACATAAGGCCCTGACAGAGGAGTTTTTAAAGCATGGGATTCAGGTGGGGGCAACAGGCAGCGGCTACAGATTGGAGTGTATAATTGAACACTTTGATTTAAATACACTCTCAGAGAGAAATGATATAACAGTAGAGTATGAGGTCGTCATAAGGGGAAACTTTAAACTCATTGACCCTTCAGGGAATGCAAAGGATTTTAAAGATATTTGTTCTCCGTTTATTGTTTCTTTCCCGAGTTCAGGAAGACTTGAAGATGTGCTTGCCTATAAGGAGCTTGTATCAGAAAGGGTGGTCAGGGATATGGCTATGGAAATAGTCGCTATTCTTATTCACAGATGAGCCTCCAGGCATTTCTCCAGGAGATAGAAAAAGGTCTGCCTTCACCGGTTTATTTACTGTATGCATCAGACCCATTCCTTCACCGAGAAGCGATAGAGTCAATAAAGGGACTTGTACCTGAAGAGGTAAGAGACTTTAACCTGGAGATATTCGATTTATCGGCGATAGGTGATGAAGGTCCTTCATTTGAGCAGATAATAGATATAGCAAATGCAGTACCTTTCTTCGGCAGGAAAAAGTTTCTTATATTAGAAAACTCCCAGAGGATTTCTCAAAAAGACCTTAAAAAATTAGAGTTATATATCTCAAATCCATCACCAGATTCAGTCCTTATAATGCTTCATGAAGGTGCAATAAGCAAAGGGCTAAGGGCACTGGACAAAGAACTAAAAACCATAGCCCTCGATATAAAGGAGACAGAGATTTCATATTGGTTAAAGCAAAGGGCCAGGATGAAGGGTGTAGAGATATCTAATGAGGCAGCCGACTATTTGATAGGGCTCATAGGTCCTGACCTCGGTCTCCTTTCAGCAGAGGTTGAAAAGATTTTTTTGCTCGGAAAGCAGAGGGTGGATGTAGATGACATCTCTGACATCATTGCAGGAAACAGGTTTTACAGCACATTTGACCTTGTGGATGCACTCAGAGAAAAAGATGCTGAGAGGGTATTCAGGATATACAGAATGCTGAAAGAGACAGAAGAACATTACAGCCTCGTTGGAGCCCTTAACTGGCAGTATGGACGTAATATGGTATCTGAGGACAGACCTGCAGGAGATGAATATTTTTACCAGGTTTTTGAGCTTCTAAACAGGGCTGATATAGATATAAAAAGTTCTGGCAGGACTTTTCCTATGGAATATCTACTCATTAAGCTGCTCCGGCTCCAGAAAGGGCATTCACCTTCCTGGTAAGCCGTGATATCTTTCTTGAGGCGGTATTCCTATGGATAACGTCCCTTGCTGCAGCCATGTTAAGTGTTCTTACTGCTTCAATAAGTGCCTTGTTTGCCTCTTCTTTATTGTTTGCAGTTACGGCTGAATTAACCTTGTTGATAATGGTTTTTACACATGTACGTATAGCCTTATTACGAACGTTTCGTTTTTCAGCCTGTCTTGCCCTTTTTAAGGCCGAGAGATTCTTCTTTGGTGCTGCTTTAGCTGGCAATTCAACCCCTCCTATCAAACAGTGATTAGTGGACAGTGATCAGTTAAATAGTAGAAGACTAACTAACCACTAACAACTGACCACTGCTTTAATACCATAAAATAGGTTATAAAATCAACTACACTTACTTGCTTCCCCTCTTGTCTTTCTCCTTTAGTTTTGCTACAGTGAAATCGGTCTATTTGTTATAACAGGTAATCTTTGCGATAATAACTCCAAAACATTGAAGTAAGAATAATGAAAGTTAGACTTTTTAAGGAACCAGAGCTTGAAAAGCCAGTTTTGATTTGTGGTTGGCCAGGAATTGGAAACATCGGCTTGATTACAGTTGATACCCTGAGAATAAGGGTAAGTGCAGAGGAATTTGGGGAGATAGAAAGCTGGGATTTTTTCTATCCCCGAAAGATTAAAATTGAAGAAGGGCTTTTAGTAGATTTAGAGTTTCCCAGTAATAAATTTTATTTTAAGAACCTTCTGGAAAACGATCTGATATTTTTTATCGGAGAGGAACAACCACGTGGAGACCAAAAAGCCTATCGAATAAGTGAGTCTGTCTTAGATGTAGCCATAAATTTTGGCTGTCAGAGAATTTTTACTTCAGGAGCAGCTGTAGCCCCAATTCATCACCAGATGAAGCCAAGGGTTTGGGCAGTACCAAACAAAGGATATCTTATTGATGAGGTAAGAAGATATGAAAATACGGTTTTAATGTCAGATATTGAAGGAAGAGGTGATCAGGGATATATCACTGGGTTAAATGGACTTTTGATAGGTATGGCTAAAGAAAGAGGTTTGGAAGCCATTTGTCTAATGGGTGAAATTCCACTGTACATCCCCCATTCACTTCCCTATCCAAAGGCCTCAAAATCGGTCTTGGAAGTTTTAACAAAAATCCTTGGGATCAAGATTGATTTAAGTCGTCTGGAAAAGTGGGCCCAAGAGACAGAAAAGAGAATCGAAGAATTTTATCAGCAGATTCCAACCGAAATGAAAGAGCGGATTGAGAGATTAATCAAAACCGAAGAGAAGCCTTTCACTGAGGAAGATAGAAAAAGGTTTGTCAAGGAGGTTGAAGAATTTTTAAAAAGGAGTAAGGAAGATGGAGAGGTCCCCCTATGAAATTTATCAAATCCCAAATCTTCAGAACCCATCTTTAATTGTAGGTTGGCAAACCCAAGATGTTGGGAGATTGGGAAGTGGGGTAATCAATTTTTTGAATAAGAAATTTGGGGGAGAGGAAGTAGGCAGAATTAAACCAGTAGATTTCTTCTCCTTAGGTGGGGTTAGAATAGAAAATGATGTTGCCAGAGTTCCTGAGAGTAAATTCTTCGCCTGCAAAAAAAATAATCTTTTGCTTTTCAAAAGCGATGAACCTAAGGATGAATGGTATAGGTTTTTAGATTCTGTTTTAGACGTAGCTCAATACTCTTGTAAAATGAAAGACCTATATACTGTTAATGGAAACCCTTCTTTGATTCCTCATACTTGGCCTCGAAGAATATTAACCGTATTTAATCACCCAGAATTTGGTAGAGATGTTGAAAAATACGGGCTTCTGGGTATGTACTATGAAGGACCTCCAGCTATGAGTAGTTTTCTCTTATGGGTGGCCAAAAGAAGGAATATTCCCGGAGCAAGCATTTGGGTAGATATACCATTTTATCTTGCCCCTTTGAAAGACCCTCTGGCTCAAAAGAAAGTCCTTGAATTTTTTAATCAAAAATTTAATTTAAAGATTGATTTAAGAGAATTAGATCTTGAAATCAGAGATCAAAATGAGAAAATAGCCAGACTAAGAGAGAAAGATTCAGAGATCAACAGATATTTCAATCTGTTAGAAAGTGGAATTGGTTTAGATGGGGAGGAGCAACTGAAACTGGCAAAACAAATTTACGAACTTCTTGAAAAAAGAGGCTAATTATCCTTGTTCTCCTCAAAGGCTTTTAGGTATTCCTTAGGAATTTTTGGAAGCTGGCTAACTACCCACTTTTGAAGGCAATCAAAAGAGCAGAGGTCATAATCATCAACTAAGCCCATTCCTTTCCATTGCCTGACCGAAAGCCAACCTTTGAGCATTTCACAACGGGCATCTTCCGGGGGCGTCTCTTTATCAGAGCAGTCAGTATATTCCACACTTTTACCACAAAAATAGCAAATCGCATAACTCTTTGACATTTACTCTCCCTAGTGAACCTTCTTTTTTAATTTTACCATACTCTAAACTCTTTCAGCTTACTTCATATTTCGCAAACAAATCAATGTTTAAAAAGATACTTAGCAAAAAGAGTAAACTCAAATTGACAAAAACTTATTTTCGTTTTACAATTTTCTTATCGATAAAAGAAAAGGGGGATAAATGGCTACAACTAAAATATCGCCAAAATATCAGGTGGTAATACCTAAGGATGTGAGGGAGAAGCTTCACCTTAAAAGTGGGCAAAGGATGACGGTTGTTGTAAAAGGGGGTGTAGTTTATCTAATTCCTGAAAAACCTATAGAATCCTTTAAGGGATTTTTAAAGGGGATGAATACAAAGGATATAAGAGAGGACAAAGAAAGATAATGTTCCTTGTGGATTCTTCAGGATGGATCGAATTCTTCACAGATGGCCCTCATGCTACAGAATATTCAAAATATCTAAAAGACCTTAAAAAGATAGTAGCACCCACCATTGTGATCTATGAGGTTTATAAAAAAATAAAGATAGAACGAACAGAAGAAGATGCCTTACTTGCTGTATCTCTGATAAACAAAACATCTGTCATCCCATTAAGTGAAAGCATAGCACTTTTAGCAGCTGACCTTAGTCTGAAACACTCCCTTCCCTTGGCTGATGCCATTGTTTATGCAACAGCCTTAGAGGAAAGCTGCAAAGTAGTAACCAGTGATACGCATTTTAAGGGCCTCAGCAGGGTAGTATTTGTTATGTGATAATGCTCAGGATACTTCGCAATGAAAGAAGTAAGTTTTGGATACTCTCATAGGGATTTTGTGGTAAGATTTATTATGAAACATTCATGAGCCTTCGGCTCACAAAGGGTAATGAAAATGTCATTCCTGCGAAAGCAGGAATCCAGAGGGATTGGATTTACTGGATTCCCGCCTGCGCGGGAATGACGTCTTAAAGGTATTTTCAGGTGAAGAAATATAGACCTATATCACTGAAATCAGTTAAAACCTATCCCATAACCAAAAGGAAGAGTAAGGTTTCACTCAATGCCCTCTCAACCCCTTCTGTAAAGGGAGATACATTTAAGAACTTTATAGATAAGCTTCCTGATATCTTAGCTGTGAAGGATTTCAGGGCTGTTGTTAAGGCTATTGTCAAGGCAAGACAGAATGGGAGGCCTGTAGTCTTAGGTATGGGTGCACATCCAATAAAGGTAGGTCTTTCATCTGTGATTATTGACCTGATGCAAAAAGGGGTTATAACTGCCATCGCAACAAATGGTGCATGTATTATCCATGATTTTGAACTCTCTTTTGCAGGCCATACATCAGAGGATGTTGACACAGAGCTTTGTAAAGGTATGTTTGGGATGGTGAGAGAGACAGGCAGGGATCTCAATATTGCAATAAAAACTGGCATAAAAAGGGGTTATGGTATCGGAAGGTCTGTCGGCGAGTTCATATACAAAGGCAAATTCAAATACAAGGACAGAAGCATATTTTCAGAAGGTTACAGTCTTGGGCTTCCAGTAAGCGTGCATATCGCTATAGGTGCAGATATTATTCATATGCATCCCGAGGCTGACGGCTCGGCTATCGGAGAAGGGAGTTTCAGGGATTTTAGACTTTTTACCTCTGTAATCTCTGACCTCGAAGGCGGTGTATATATCAATTTAGGCTCTGCTGTTATCATGCCAGAGGTCTTTCTGAAGGCGCTGACAATAGCCAGAAATCTTGGAAACAGGGTTGAGGATATTACAACTGTGAATATGGATTTTATACAGCATTACAGGCCAACCGAGAATGTCTTAAGAAGGCCGACTATGAAGAGTGGTTCTGCCTATGCCCTTACAGGACATCATGAGATAATGTTTCCGCTGTTGGCAGCAGCGGTTATTGAGGAGATGGGATAATCTTATGTAGGCAGGAGACTACCCTTTCGCTCATTCTCGTTCCGACATAAAGTCGGAACTCCGAGGTGAATTCTGTCCGCATGAGGCGGAGAGAATTCAAAACCGCTTAAGGATAGTCTCCTGACTACAGTGCATAGATTTTTTTATGAATGTCAGGATAGATGAGGAGCACTGCATTGGTTGCGGGTCATGTCAGGAAATATGTCCTGCTGT
>JACRGU010000140.1 GCA_016212245.1 Nitrospirota bacterium | reverse complement strand
ATACTTTTTCAGTGTACAGAGTGTAAGAATAGAAATTATTCAACAATGAAAAACAAGAAAAATACGCCTGACAAATTGCAGAGGAAAAAATACTGCAGGCATTGCAGGCGCCATACATTACATAAGGAGACGAAGGCATAAAGCAAATTCAAAATTTAAAAAGCAAAATGCAAAATTGAGGAATTATCAATAAATTTAAATTTCCATAGTTTTGATTTTTGATATTTGAATTTTGCATTTTTAAAGGTTAGGCCAGTAGCTCTAACGGATAGAGCATCGGACTCCAAATCCGAGGGTTGGGGGTTCAAATCCCTCCTGGCCTGCCATTTTTGCATTTTTGTGTTATAATAATAAGTTTATGAGTTAAAACGTTAAGCTTTTAAACGTTAATGTTATGTTAAATAGGGTTAAAGAATTTTTCAGGGAAGTGAAGATCGAGATAAAGAAGGTGGTTTTTCCCTCAAAGGAGGAGCTTATCGGCTCGACATGGGTTGTTATAATAACTGTTATAGTTATTTCGTTGTTTCTTGGTATTGTTGATCTTGGTCTTTCAAAATTAGTCAGTATGGCATTAAGGTAGGTATAAATTAGGATTATGGGGAAGAACTGGTATGTAGTGCACACCTATTCAGGGTTTGAAGAAAAGGTAAAGCTCACTATAGAAGATAAAAGGGATAAGAAGGGTCTGCAGGAAAAGATATCGAGGATACTTATACCTACAGAAAGGGTTATAGAGTTAAAGGGAGGTAAAAAGAGGGAGAGCGATAAGAAATTTTATCCCGGGTATATATTGGTGGAGATGGAGCTGGACGATGAGACATGGCACCTTGTCAGGAGTACACCACGGGTAACAGGCTTTGTAGGCGGAACGAGACCTGTTGCACTCCCTGAAGAAGAGGTTGCTGTTATACTCCAGCAGATAGAGAAAGGACCTCTCCCTCAGGTCAGGACTCAGTTTCAGAAAGGAGAGAGTGTCAGGATTATTGATGGGCCTTTCAGTAATTTTGTTGGTTTTGTTGAGGATGTTGATATGAATCATGGCAGGCTCCGTGTCATGGTCAGTATATTTGGTAGACAAACACCTGTTGAGCTTAATTTTTTTCAGGTAGAAAAGGCATAGGGAGGTTTAAATGGCTAAGAAGGAAGTAGTTGCTCAGGTCAAGCTCCAGATACCTGCAGGGAAAGCAAACCCTGCGCCACCTGTAGGGCCAGCCCTTGGTCCCCACGGTGTTAACATAATGGAGTTTTGTAAGGCATTTAATGCCCAGACACAGACACTTGGAGATACAATAATACCAGTGGTGTTGACTGTCTATTCTGATAGGTCATTCACATTTATTACCAAGACACCACCAGCATCAGAACTCCTTAAAAAGGCAGCTGGTATCATAAAGGGCTCAGGCACACCCAATAAGGATAAGGTTGGTAAGGTTACATCAGCCCAGATCAGGGAGATAGCACAGACAAAGTTTCCTGACCTTAATACTTATTCTCTGGACAAAGCCATAAAGATGGTAAGCGGCACTGCGAGGAGCATGGGGATCGAAATAATAGATTAAATTCAGTAGAGGTAGAGATGGGTAAAAAGATAATTGCAACTAAGAAGAAAATAGAAAGAGGAAAGGAATACACGCTTGAAGAGGCTATAGGCCTTGTGAAAGAATCTTCATATGCAAAGTTTGATGAGACTGTTGATCTTGCAGTTAACCTTGGGATTGACCCGAGGAAATCAGACCAGATGGTAAGAGGCACAGTTGTCCTGCCATATGGTACAGGAAAAAGTGTTAAGGTACTGGTTTTTGCAAAAGGAGAGAAGGAAAAAGAGGCTATAGATGCAGGTGCAGACTTTGTTGGTGCAGAAGATCTTATCGAAAAGATAACTAAGGGGTGGCTTGACTTTGACAAGGCTGTTGCAACTCCTGATATCATGGGCATTGTAGGGAAACTTGGTAAGATACTCGGTCCACGAGGACTTATGCCTAACCCTAAACTTGGCACTGTAACCTTTGATATTGCAAGGGCTGTTAAGGAGATAAAGGCAGGGAAGGTAGAGTACAAAGCTGAAAAAGCAGGTATCGTGCATGTCCCGATCGGTAAGGTCTCATTTGATACGCAGAGACTTCTTGATAATGCTAAAGCAATAATTGATTCAATAGTAAGGACCAAACCACCGACGAGCAAAGGTAAGTATCTTAAAAAGCTATCCATATCATCCACCATGGGGCCAGGAATAGCTATTGATATAGGGAAACTGACAGCAACTAAATAAGTTAGAAGTTATAAGTGGGAAGGGGTGATAAAACTGAAGAAGGAAGAAAAAGCACATCTCATAACAGAACTGAAAGACAAGTTCAGTAGGGCAAAGGCAGTAATCTTCACAGATTATAAGGGGTTAACTGTTACTGAACTTTCAGAGTTGAGGAGACTCCTGAGGGGTACGAACCTCGAGTACAGGGTAGTTAAAAACACCCTTGCTAAGATTGCGTCCCAGGGTACGCCCGTATCGGTTGCAAAGGACTTTTTCAAGGGCCCTATAGGTATAGCTATCAGCTACAATGACCCTGTGCTTATAGCAAAAAAGATACTTGAGTACTCAAAGAAGAACGAAAAACTCAAGGTCAGTAGCGGCATTGTCGAAGGCAAGCTATGTGCATCAGGTGATATAAAAGCTATTGCTGAACTGCCGCCGAGGGAAGTGTTGCTGTCTATACTTGCAGGTGTGTTCGTGGCACCTCTCAGCAAGATGGCCTGTGTTCTTTCTGCGACTGTCAGCAGTTTTGCTTATGCAATGGAAGCACTGAAAACTAAAAAAGTTAAAAGTGAAAAGTGAAAAGTTTTAAAACTCATAACTCATAACTCCTAACTTTTAACTTAAATTAAAGGAGGATTTAAATAATGGCTGTTACAAAAGAACAAGTTTTTGAGTTTATTGATAACATGACGATCCTCGAGATGTCACAGTTCATAAAAGAGTTCGAGGAGAGGTATGGTATAACTGCTGCAGCACCAGTTGCTGTGGCTGCTGTGCCGGGAACGGCTGCAGGTGCTGCGGCTCCAACAGTCGAGGAGAAGACAAGTTTCGATGTAATCCTTACTGCTGCTGGTGAAAAGAAAATACAGGTTATAAAGGCTGTGAGGGAGCTTACCTCGCTTGGCCTGAAAGAAGCAAAAGACCTTGTTGACGGTGCTCCAAGGCCTGTAAAGACTGGTGTCACAAAAGAGGAGGCTGAATCCATAAAGGCAAAACTTACAGAGCAAGGTGCAACAGTTGAGATTAAGTAATATCAGTTAACAGTTAATAGCTACAGTCATTAGTCACTGGTCATCTGTCATTAAACTAATGACTATTGACTTATGACTATTGACTAATAAAAAGGAGACATATGGTAAAGGTTCCCAGAGGAAGATTAGATTTTGGGAAGGTCCCCCTATTCCTGGAAGTCCCGAACCTCATAGAGATACAGAAGAGGTCCTATGAGAAATTTTTACAGAGGGATGTCCCAATGGATAAGAGGGAAGAATCCGGACTGCAGGCAGCATTCCTTAGTGTATTTCCGATAATAGATTATAACGAGACAGCCTCTATAGAGTTTTTAGGATACATAGTTGGTGAACCAAAATTTAGTGTTCGTGACTGCCTCCAGAAAGGGATAACCTATGCTGCACCGCTTAAGATAAGGGTGAAGCTTAATCTGTGGGAGCTTGAACTGCATGGAAACAAGAGATTAAAGGAATCGAGAGAGCAGGAGGTCTATATTGGTGAAATGCCTTTAATGACCGAGATAGGGACTTTTATAATAAACGGGACAGAGCGGGTTGTTGTCAGTCAGCTTCATCGCTCACCAGGGGTATTCTTCAGTCATGACAAGGGCAAAACACACGCCAGTGGGAGGCTTCTTTATTCTGCGAGGGTAATCCCTTCACGAGGTTCATGGCTTGATTTTGAATTTGATACAAAGGACATCCTGTATGTGAGGATTGACAGGAGGAAGAAACTCCCCGCAACAATAATCCTGAAGGCCCTCGGGTATTCTAATGAAGAGCTTTTAAAGACGTTCTATCCGGTAGAGATAATCAATATAGATGGCAATAAATTCTACAGGGTTGTAAGTGAAGTCCTGATAGGGCTTAAGGCCATCCAGAACATAGTTGCACCTGACACAAAAGAACTGATTATTAAGGAAGGCAGTAAGATTACAAGAGGTACTATTAGAAAGATGGAGGTAGCCAGAGTCAAGGCGATACCTATTTCTAAAGATGAAATTATTGGCAGGATTACTTTAAAAGACATTGTTGACCCAACGACCGGTGAGGTAATACTCGAGGGGAATGAGGTCATTACAGAAGATGCCTTTAAAAAAATTCTTTCTCTCAAGATTGACTCTCTCAGCCTACTTTTTATAGACAATGTCCACTATCTCTCTTCACTCAGAGATACCCTTCTTACTGACAGGGTCAGTACACAGGATAATGCACTTATTGAAATATACAAGAAACTGAGGCCTGGCGAGCCGCCAACCTTAGATGTTGCAAGAGAGCTGTTTAATGGATTATTTTTTGATCCTAAGAGATACGACCTTTCACCTGTTGGACGGTTGAAACTGAATAAACGGCTTGGCCTTGACATCCCACTTGAAATGAGGGTGCTCACAGATAAAGACATAATAGAGATAGTAAGATATCTTTTAGGACTCAGGACCGGGAAAGGAGAAGTTGATGACATAGACCATCTCGGAAACAGAAGGGTCAGAGGGGTTGGAGAGCTCCTCGAAAACCAGTTCAGAATAGGGCTTGTGAGGATGGAGCGTGCTATAAAGGAGAAGATGACCCTGACAGACCTCGAGACAGCAATGCCACATGACGTAATAAATGCTAAGCCTGTGATGGCTGCTGTCAAGGAGTTTTTTGGTTCGAGCCAGCTCAGCCAGTTTATGGATCAGACGAACCCTCTCTCGGAGATCACACATAAAAGAAGACTCTCTGCCCTCGGTCCCGGTGGTCTTACACGTGAGAGGGCAGGCTTTGAGGTAAGAGATGTCCACCCGACACACTATGGAAGGATATGTCCGATAGAGACACCCGAAGGTCCGAATATCGGACTTATAACATCTCTCGCAACATACGCGAGGGTAAATGATTTCGGGTTCATAGAAGTCCCCTACAGAAAGGTTGTGAACGGCAAGGTTACAAAAGATGTAGAATACCTCTCTGCAATAGATGGTGAAAAATATATAATTGCCGAGGCAACCTCACCTATGGATAAAAGGGGGAATCTGGTTGGAGAGACAGTTTCTGCACGGGTTGGCGGAGACTTCAGGATGGTATCACCTCAGGAAGTGCAATACATGGATGTGTCTCCAAAACAGATTGTTGGTGTTTCTGCCTCTCTTATACCATTCCTTGAGAATGATGATGCAAACAGGGCCTTGATGGGCTCGAACATGCAGAGGCAAGCAGTCCCCCTTCTTCAGCCAGAGGCTCCGATAGTAGGTACCGGCATGGAATATGTAGCAGCAAAGGACTCAGGAGCACTCGTGCTTGTAAGGAGGAGAGGAGTTGTAGAGAGTGTTGATGCATCAAGGATTGTCGTCAGAGTTTCAGAAGATGGAGGAAGTGTCGACATATATAACCTTATAAAGTTTCAGAGGTCAAATCAGGCAACAAGCATTAACCAGAGACCGATAGTGAATGTTGGTGATGTTGTAGAAAAAGGCAACGTACTTGCTGATGGCCTATCTACAGACCTTGGAGAGCTTGCCCTTGGAAAGAATGTCCTTGTAGCTTTTATGCCGTGGGGTGGATACAATTTTGAAGATGCAATCCTTATCAGTGAGAGGCTTGTCAAGGAAGATATCTATACATCAGTGCACATAGAAGAGTTTGAAATAGAGGCAAGAGAGACAAAACTTGGGCCAGAAGAGATCACGCGGGATATCCCGAATGTGGGAGAGGAAGCGTTAAAAAATCTTGATGAAAGTGGAATAATCAGGATAGGTGCAGAGGTAAAGCCAGGAGACATCCTTGTGGGGAAGGTTACACCTAAAGGGGAAACACAGCTTACACCAGAAGAAAAGCTCCTGAGGGCAATATTCGGAGAGAAGGCAGAGGAGGTAAAGGAGAGCTGTCTTTATGTGCCACCAGGAATAGATGGAACAGTGGTTGATGTAAGGATATTTTCGAGGAAAGGGACAGAGAAGGACGAGAGGGCAAAAAGCATAGAAGAAGAGGATATACAGAGACTGCAGCGAGACCTTAAAGAAGAGGTAAGGATAGTAAAGGATGAGAAGTTCAGGAAGCTTAGAGAACTCTTTGTTGGGCAGAAGGTCACCGAAGATGTTAAGGATCATAGGACAAAAGAGATCATATGCCCGAAGGGAAAGAAACTTCGAGAAATGCATCTCGAGAAGGTTAAGGACGAGCATCTCATGCGGATCAAGATAGAAGATAATGGTATGCGTGAAAAAATAGAGTCCATAAATAATGAGACAACCCATTATATACGCTATCTTGAATTAAGGTATGAAGAGAGGGTTGACAGGGTAAGAAGGGGTGATGAACTACCTCCCGGAGTGAACAAGATAGTAAAGGTATATATTGCGATGAAGCGTAAGATTCAGATGGGCGACAAGATAGCAGGCCGACATGGTAACAAAGGAGTGGTGGCAATGGTACTGCCAGAAGAAGATATGCCTTATCTTCCAGATGGAACACCTGTAGATATTGTCCTTAACCCCTTAGGTGTCCCATCCAGGATGAATGTTGGACAGATACTCGAGACCCACCTCGGATGGGCAGCAAATGCCCTTGGACTTTATGTGGCAACTCCTGTATTTGAAGGGGCAAGGGAGTCAGAGATAAAAGACCTGCTCAAAAAGGCTGGACTCCCAACAACAGGGCAGATAACACTTTATGATGGTAGAACAGGTGAACCATTCGAGAAGCCTGTGACTGTGGGGTGCATGTATATAATGAAGCTTCACCACCTTGTTGATGACAAGATACATGCCCGTTCCATTGGGCCTTATTCTCTTGTTACACAACAGCCTTTAGGAGGAAAGGCACAGTTCGGCGGTCAGAGGCTCGGTGAGATGGAGGTATGGGCACTCGAGGCATACGGCGCTGCCTATACACTCCAGGAGTTTCTGACTGTCAAAAGCGATGATGTTACAGGCAGGGCACGTATGTACGAAGCAATAGTGAAAGGCGAAGCAACCCTCGAACCAGGGGTTCCAGAATCCTTTCATGTTTTAATAAAAGAACTCCAGAGTCTTGGACTTGATGTAGAACTTCTGGAGAAAAAAAGCGAGGGGGAATAGTTTGGCAGAAGATATCTACGCACTTTTTCAGAGGCCAAAGGATCCAACAGACTTTGAGACGATAATAATTAAACTTGTTTCACCAGAAAAGATAAGGGAGTGGTCTTATGGTGAGGTAAAAAAGCCTGAGACTATAAATTACCGTACCTTCAAACCTGAGAGAGATGGTCTTTTTTGTGCAAAGATTTTTGGGCCGATAAAGGACTGGGAATGCATATGTGGTAAATACAAAAGGATGAAACATAGAGGAGTGGTATGCGATAAATGCGGCGTCGAGGTTATCCAGTCCAAGGTAAGGCGTGAGAGATTAGGACATATTGAGCTTGCGAGCCCTGTAGCCCATATATGGTTTCTAAAGGGTGTACCGAGCAGGATTGGCACTCTTTTAGATATGACTATGAGGCATCTTGAAAAGGTACTTTACTTCGAAAACTATGTGGTCATCGACCCAGATGATACGCCCCTTAAGGAAAAAGAACTCCTGAGCGAGGATGAGTATAAGAAGAAGACTGCAGAGTATGGCTCACGGTTTAAGGCTGGCATGGGTGCAGAGGCAATAAGGGAACTTCTCCGTAAAGTTGACCTTGAGGCCCTTAATGTAGAGCTTAAGATAAAGATAAAGGAAGCAGCATCCATCGGTGTTAAGAAGAAGCTTACAAAGAGGTTGAGGGTTGTTGAGGCATTCAGAAAATCCGATAACAAACCTGATTGGATGATAATGGATGTTATACCAGTTCTACCTCCTGACCTCAGGCCACTCGTGCCGTTGGAAGGAGGCCGTTTTGCTACTTCTGACCTGAATGATCTTTATAGAAGGGTAATAAACAGGAACAACAGGCTCAAGAGGCTGATGGAACTGAAGGCACCGAGTGTTATCATCAAGAATGAAAAAAGGATGCTCCAGGAGGCTGTGGATGCACTTTTTGATAACGGCAGGAGGGGTAGGGTTCTGAAGGCTGCCACAAAAAGACCCCTTAAGTCTCTAAGTGATATGATAAAGGGAAAGCAGGGCCGATTCAGACAGAACCTTTTAGGAAAGCGTGTTGATTATTCTGGGAGGTCTGTTATTGTTGTGGGCCCTGAGCTCAAGTTCCACCAGTGCGGTCTTCCAAAGAGGATGGCACTGGAGCTCTTTAAACCCTTTGTATTTAACAAGCTTGAGGAAAAAGGATATGCGACGACAATAAAGGCAGCGAAGAAGCTTGTAGAGAAAGAGCGTCCTGAGGTATGGGATGTCCTCGAAGAGGTGATAAGTGAGCATCCTGTGCTTCTTAACCGGGCACCAACCCTTCACAGGCTTGGTATACAGGCATTCGACCCTGTGCTTGTTGAGGGTAAGGCTATAAAACTGCATCCTTTAGTCTGTACTGCCTTTAATGCAGATTTTGATGGAGACCAGATGGCTGTCCATGTCCCGCTCTCAATCGAGGCTCAGGTAGAGGCAAGGGTCCTTATGATGTCCGTCAATAATATTTTGTCTCCTGCGAATGGAAAACCGATAGTGGTTCCAACCCAGGATATGGTCCTCGGTATTTACTATCTTATGAAGGAAAGAAAAGGTGCAAAGGGGGAAGGCAGGATATTTGCTGACACTGAGGATGTCAGGATTGCCTATGATGCTAGAATAGTGAGTGAGCATGCAAGGATAAAGGTAAGGATGAACGGAGAGTTTGTTGAGACAACAGCAGGCAGGATTATCTTCAGCGAGATACTGCCTAAAGAGATACCATTCTCTATGATTAACAGGGATATGACAAAGAAAGAACTCGCTAAGATAATAGAATACTCCTATAAAAAGGCAGGCAAGCGGGCAACTGTCATCTTTCTAGATAACCTCGAAAAGCTTGGTTTCCAATATGCGACAAAATCGGGGATATCTATATGTATGGCTGATATGCACATACCTTCAACTAAACCTGAGCTTATACATAATGCAGAACAGGAGGTCATCGAGGTTCAGAAGCAATATGCAGATGGTCTGATAACCCATGGTGAACGCTACAATAAGGTAATTGACATATGGGCAAATGTGACCGAGAGGATCGCAGATGAAATGATGAAGGAACTCGGTGCAGAGAACGGGAAGATTTTTTCTGAAGATGAACTCAAAGAGAGAAGGTCATTCAACAGCATATTTATGATGGCTGATTCAGGTGCAAGAGGCAGTACTGCTCAGATAAGACAGCTTGCAGGTATGAGGGGACTCATGGCAAAACCTTCAGGTGAGATTATAGAGACACCGATAACAGCGAACTTCAGGGAAGGCCTAACCCCCTTACAGTATTTTATCTCCACGCATGGTGCAAGGAAGGGTCTTGCTGACACAGCACTGAAGACTGCGAACTCCGGTTATCTCACAAGAAGGCTTGTAGATGTTGCCCAGGATGTCATAATTATGGAGGACGACTGCGGGACAACAGACGGTATAACCGTCACATCCCTTGTAGAAGGCGGTGAAATAATCCAGCCCTTAGAGGAAAGGATACTTGGCAGGATAGCTGTTGAGGATATAAAAGATCCTATAACCAGAGAGATGATAGTGAAACGGAATCAGGAGATAGATGAGGATCTCACACAGAAGATTATCGATGCAGGTATAGACAGGGTTAAGATAAGGTCTGTCTTAACCTGTCAGTCAAAATTTGGTGTATGTGCAAAGTGTTATGGAAGGGACCTCGCGAGGGGTGAACCTGTCGAAATAGGTGAAGCAGTAGGAATAATCGCAGCACAGTCTATTGGTGAGCCGGGCACACAGCTTACGATGAGGACATTCCATATCGGTGGTGCAGCTTCTAAGGTAGTGGAGCAGACAGTACTTGAGGCAAAAAACTCCGGCGCTATAAAGTTCATAAACATAAGCACAGTAAGAAACAGGGAAGGCCTCCTTGTTATTATGAGCAGGAATGGAAGTATTGCTGTTGTGGATTCAAAGGGCAGGGAAAAAGAGAAATACTCTGTTGTATACGGCGCAAAGTTTAGGGTTAAGGACGGTGAGAGGGTTGAGATAGGGCAGAGACTTGTTGAATGGGACCCTTATTCAATACCAATACTCACGGAGGTTGGTGGAAAGGTTGCCCTCGGCGACATTGTCGAGGGAATGACTGTAAAGGAAGAGGTTGATGAGACAACAGGCCTTTCACATAAGGTGATAATAGACTATCCTGCCAATATGAGGCCGAGGGTTTCGATCAAGGATGAACATGGAAAGGCAACCCTCAAAATCCCAGGCACAAGCAATCCCGCAAGGTATCTCCTGCCTTCAGGGGCCCATATACTTGTGGATAAGAACGATGTTGTATTTGCAGGTGATATACTTGCAAAAATACCGCGAGAGACAACAAAGACAAAGGATATAACAGGTGGTCTTCCAAGGGTTGCTGAGCTCTTTGAGGCAAGGCGACCCAAGGAACAGGCGATAGTCACAGAGATAGATGGGATGGTTGAATTCAGAGGTGCACATAAGGGTATGCGTGTTGTTGTCGTTAAAGGAGGAGATGAGACAAGGGAGTACCTTATACCAAAAGGTAAGCACGTGAGTGTGCATGAAGGTGACTGGGTAAGGGCTGGAGAACCGCTTATGGATGGTGCAGTAAACCCACACAACATACTCGATATCCTTGGGCCGAAAGAACTCCAGAGATACCTCGTTGATGAAGTGCAGAAGGTCTACAGGTTGCAGGGCGTCTCGATTAATGACAAACATATCGAAGTGATAGTAAGGCAGATGATGAAAAAGGTAAGGATAGAAGACCCAGGAGATACGAATTTTCTTGTAGGTGAACAGGTAGACAGGATAATATT
>JACRGU010000136.1 GCA_016212245.1 Nitrospirota bacterium | reverse complement strand
TCGCAAAGAAGTATCCTGATGCAGAGGTCACACTATTTGAACTCCAGGACAGCCTTGTCAGGCTTGCAGAGAAGAATATTACCCTGAATTCTCTTGAAGACAGAGTTAGGGTAATAAAGGCAGATATAAGAGAGATAAAAACTCGTCACTCCCCGGCCTCGCTCCGCGAAGCGGGGCAGGCGTCACTCGTCACTCGTCACTTATCTCACCTTATCTTATGCCTGCAACAACAATCAGCATGGCGTCTTCCTATGTTGCCCAGAAACTCGGGATAAAAGGCTACTGTCTTAGCATCTCTAATGCCTGTGCATCAGGGACAGTTGCAATAGGAGAGGCGTATAGATTGATCAAATCAGGCTATCCTGGCCCTGTGCTATGTGGAGGTACTGAAGCACCAATATGCAGGTTGTGTGTTGAGGGATATGGGGTATCAGGTGCCTTATCAAAAATCAATGACCCTACAGCAAGCAGATCCTTTGACAGGACACGTAATGGTTTTGTACTCGCAGAAGGGGCATGTATTCTTGTTCTGGAGGATTATGAGGCTGCATTAAAAAGAGATGCAAGAATTTATGGAGAAATCATTGGTTATGGTAATACTACCGATGCATTTCATCAGACAAGACCTGACCCTGAAGGAGAGGCGAGGGCAATAAAGATGGCAATAGATGAGGCAGGAATAAACGTTCAGCGTTCAGCGTTCAGCGTTCAGCATTTTTATATCAATGCCCATGGCACATCAACACCTCTCGGCGACAAGGCGGAGACAGAGGCAATAAAATTAGTTTTTGGTAAAGATGCGTACAATATCTCTGTCAGTTCTGTAAAATCCATGACTGGACATATGCTTGCTGCATCAGGTGCACTTGAGGCAGCCTTTACCTTGATAAGTATGAATGAAGGTATTATCCCTCCAACAATAAATCTAAAAGAGAAAGACCCTGAATGTGACCTCGATATTGTGACTGGAATAAGAAAATTTAAGATTAATGTTGCTATCTCAAATTCATTCGGATTTGGCGGGGTAAATGCGGTATTGGCGTTTGGAAGAGTCAGGTAGTCACCTGTCCTTTATATGAATTACAGTCTTTTCTCATAAATCCTATACCTCTTATATAGCCTTCCCCCTATCATCTCCACTAGTCTCTGGATAGGGATATTGTCCTCGAGTATCCATGAGAATTCGACCCGTTTGTAACCACCTTTTTTTACACCCTTAACCCCTTCTCTAAAGAGGAGTGCATCAACGCCTTTATTTCTGTATTCTGCCTTAATGCCGAGAAGAAGGAGCCGCAGGTCTTTTATCTTTTTTGAATAATAAATCGCTTTTGCAATAGTTATCGGATTGAGTTTACCCTTCATATGTTTAAGAATGAAATTAAAATCTGGTAATAAGCCCATAAAACCAACAGGCTCTTTATCACTCTCTGCGATTAGTGTAAGCTTAGGCGCTACTATTGTTTTCAGCTTGTTTCCGAGATAAGTAATCTCTTCGTCGGTAAGTGGTATAAATCCCCAGTTCTTCACCCATGCCGAGTTATACACATCCTTGAATGCCTTCATCTCAGAGTCAAATCTTTTCTTGTTTATAGGCCGAACCCTGATTCTCCTTTCTTCTGCTATCTCAGCGACTCTGAGTATTTTTTCAGGTAGTTCTTTTGGGGTATTGCATATATAGGCATAGAGGTCTTTTGATTTTATCATGCCATATCTTTCCATCAGGTCATTGTAGTAAGCAGGATTGTAAGGTGTCATAAGCATAGGGGGTTTGTTAAATCCTTCTATCAGGAAGCCACATTCTTCATTTGTAGAGAAGTTCATCGGCCCACGTATTATATCCATACCTTCTTTTCTGAGGATTTCCGAAACCTTATCAAGAAGAGCTGATGCAACTTCCTGGTCGTTTAAAGATTCAAAAAAACCGAAGAAGCCGGCCCTTTCATTATGAAATTCGATATGCCTCTGGTTAATAATAGAGATTATCCTTCCTGTGGGTCCCCCTTCTTTTTTTGCAAGAAAGTATCTGACACTTGCGTGCAGGAAGAATGGATTTTTATCAGAAAACTGTTTCTGTATCTCTTTAATCAAGGGAGGGACATAGAAGGGGTCTTTTGAATATAGAAAAAAAGGTAGCTTTATGAAGTCATCGAGGTCCTTTTTAGACTTAACCTCAATGACCTCTATCATCCTATAAGGCCTAATATCCTGCCAACCTTCTCAAATGCCTTGAGTACAGTATCCAGATGCTCATCTGTATGTGTTGCCATGTAGCTTGTCCTTATAAGTGCCCTGCCATTAGGCACCGCAGGACTGACAGCTACATTTGCGAATATACCTTCTTCCTGGAGCATCATTGCCATAACAAATGCCTTCTGGTCTTCACCGACTATAATAGGGATTATAGGTGTCTGGCTCGGACCTACTTCAAAACCGAGATCCTTGAAGCCTCTGAACATCTTTCTTGTATTTTTCCACAGTCTCTCTCTTCTCTCGGGTTCGTTTTCGATAATGTCTACAGCAGCGCTTACAGAAGCAACAGATGCCGGCGGCGGACTTGCACTGAAGATTAAAGCCCTTGCATGATGTTTTATAAAGTGGATTGTATCCTCTGTACCTGCGATAAAGCCCCCAATAGAGGCAAGGGATTTGCTGTATGTGCCCATTATGAGGTCTACTTCATCTTCAAGCCCGAAATGTTCTACTGTGCCGCGGCCTGTTTTTCCCATTACGCCTATGCCGTGTGCATCATCAACCATTACCCTCGCCCCATATTTTTTTGCAAGTTCAACAATCTCAGGCAGGTTTGCTATATCTCCCTCCATGCTGAATACACCATCAACAACTATCAGTTTACCTCTATCATCATACTCCCTTAGTATCCTTTCGAGGTCTACCGTATCATTGTGTCTGAATTTCTTGACCTCTCCAAATGAGAGTCTGCATCCGTCTATAATGCTCGCATGGTCCATCTTATCTATTATTACAACGTCGTTTTTGCCTACGAGGGCTGAGATTACACCTAGGTTGACCTGGAAGCCTGTAGAGAAGATAAGGGCAGCCTCTTTCCTCATGAAACGCGCGAGTTTCTCCTCGAGTTTGACGTGGATATCGAGGGTGCCGTTCAGGAATCTTGAACCCGCGCACCCGGTGCCATATTTTTTTATGGCCTCTATCGCAGCCTCTTTAACCTTAGGGTGGTTTGTAAGACCGAGGTAATTGTTTGAGCCTACCATAATCATCTTCCTGCCGTTCCTTATAATCTCAGGGTCCTGGGCAGACTCGATTACTCTGAAAAATGGATAAATATTGTTCGAAATCAAATCCTTTGCGGTGGTGAATTTAGAACACTTGTCAAATACATCTACTGATTTTTTTACAGCCATCGATGAATCCTGTACCAGTCTACTGTCCATTTTATCCCTTCCTTTATTCCGACCTCTGGTGTAAAACCGAGTTCTTCTCTTGCCTTTTTTGCATCACATATCCAGTACGAATAATTAAGCTCTTTCATCTTATCTCTGTTGATGATCCCCTGTTTATTCATTCTTTCCCATATAAATGCGAAAAATGGCATAATAAATCTCGGCACTCTAAGGTATACTACTTTTGTATTAAGTGCAGAGGATATCTCCTTAGCTATCTCCTCGTTTGTGTAAAACCTGCTGTCTGATAAGAAATACATCTTGCCCTCTGCCTCCTTATTCTCTGCACACAGTATTATACCCCGAACAAGGTCGTCAATATAAAGCAATGAATAATAACATTTTCCCCAGTAAGGGAAAATACCTTTTTTAAGCATCTTGAAAAATACAAATAGATCTCTATCCCTCGGTCCATATACAGCAGGCGACCTTATTATAGTCACTGGTATAGAGTCCTTATATTTCAGAACCGCCTTTTCACCTTCAAGTTTGCTTCTGCCATAGCTTGAGACAGGTGAAGGACTTGAGTTCTCTTTCAGAGGGATCCCATCTTTGCTCGGACCTGCTGCAGCGAGGCTGCTCAAGTATACAAACCTTTTAAGCATTGGGTTCTTCTCAGCAACAGCCTGTATCAGGTTTTCTGTGCCCTTTGCATTAATGCAGAAGAAATCGTCTTCTGAGCGAGCCTTTGTGAGTCCTGCGAGATGAAAGATATAGTCAAAACCGATAACTGAATTGCGAAGAGATTCCATACTTGTGCAGTCACCTGTAGTAAGTTTGATATCAAGATTCTCAATCCATTTAAGGTCAGAGGTTTTTCTTATAAGACAGACAACCTCGTAACCTCTCCTAATGAGCTCCTCGCATAAATGGCTTCCGATAAAGCCTGTAGCTCCTGTTACCAGAACCTTCATAAAATAAGTAACGAGTTATGAGTAACGAGTTGCATCACTTGTCACTTGTTACTCGTAACTATTGGGTTAAAGGCTCATTGACTCGAGCCTTGCTATTCGCTCCTCTATAGGTGGATGTGTACTGAAAAGTTTTAATAATCCTCCCCCGGACAATGGATTTACTATAAACATATGGGATGTTGCTGGATTGGCATCCATCGGAATCTTCTGAGATGCCCAGTGGAGCTTTCTCAGTGCCCCTGAAAGGTATCTGGGGTTCCCGGCGAGCCTTGCACCACCTTCATCTGCCAGATACTCCCTTGAGCGTGAGATAGCCATCTGTACTATCAATGCAGCAATTGGCCCTACAATCATCATGACAAGTGCAGCTACAGGATTACTTCCTCCTTCATCGTCATCTCCCCTGTGACCAAAAATCATTGCCCATTGTGCCATCTGTGCAAGATAACTGATAGCACCTGCGATTGTTGCAGCAATGGTGCTTATCAGGATATCCCTGTGTTTTATATGTGAGAGCTCATGGCCTATCACACCCTGAAGCTCTTCACTGCTCAAAATGCGTATGATACCTCTTGTGACAGCAACAGCCGCGTGGTCAGGATTTCTCCCTGTTGCAAAGGCATTAGGTTGTTCCTGATCTATAATATAGACCTTTGGCATAGGCATTCCAGCCTTTTGAGAAAGCCTTCTTACTATCCCATAGAGCTCAGGTGCCTCTGCCTCTGTAACTCCCTTTGCACCATACATCGCAAGCACGATTTTATCACTGAACCAGTATGCAAAGAAATTCATGCCGAGTGCAAAGATAAGTGCTATGGTCATTCCATGTTTCCCACCTATAGCAGCTCCTGCCCATACAAGTATAAGTGTCAGCAATACAAGCAGAAACATTGTTTTTATACTATTCATATGATTGTTACCTCCGTCAGTCTCAAGTTTTCTTTATTAATATAATATCCTAAAATTCAGATTGTTTTCAACCTCTCTTTATTCAAGCCCTCCATAAGCATGGAGCCCGCTGAGAAGCAGGTTTACGCCGATATATGTGAATATTACAGCCACAAAACCTATTACAGCAACAATTGCAACCTTTTTCCCCCTCCATCCTCTTATCATACGACTGTGGAGATAAAAGGCATAGACAAACCATGTTATCAATGACCATGTCTCTTTTGGATCCCAGCTCCAGTAAACACCCCATGCCTGATCAGCCCAGATAGCACCGAATATGAGCCCGCCTAATGTAAATACAGGGAAGCCGACAGCGATACTCTTATACGTAATTTCATCGAGGATTTCATCAGAGATATTGAATGCCCTGATAACCCTTTTGAGTACAGACCCATATTTCCATAAAGCAAATAACATCGCTGATGCAACTGTCCAGCTCAGCATCTTAACAACAGTGGATGGATTAAGAAACGAGGCCTTGAAAAGAAAACTCTTTATGAATTCCTCAGGGCGCTTAACAGTCACTTTGAATGCGAGGAAATCAATTCCCATTGCAAGTAACACTATTACAAAGATACCGGCTGTTACTGTCCAGAATATATATGCACCTTCATTTTTTCTCTCGGTTGTTAAGATAAGGTACATAAGTGCGGTGCTGAAGGACAGGGCAAATGTGGCGTAGGCAATAAAACTCATCATCACATGGGCAAGCAGCCAGTTGCTCTGAAGTGCAGGGACAAGTGGCTGGATCTCTTTTGTCATACCGGATATATCTATAAATGCCAGTGCGAGACCTGCAACAGGCGTAACAAATGCACCGAATGAACGATTCTTAAATCTAAACTCGACTATCAGATATGCTAATATCAGGCACCACACAAAAAATATAAGGGATTCATAAAGATTTGTGAGAGGGGCTGACCTCAGAAAGCCCATCTGGCTTAAATCATAGAATTCCTTCCATCTCATAATAATTGCCAGTGTCTGAGAGACAAATCCTACAATTGTGATTGTAGTAGCTGTTATCCCGATCTGTGTTTTTTTGAAGGCAAGATAGGTAATATAGATTATCATGGCCAGGATATAAGCCATTGTTGATATTCCAAATAAAAAGGAACTATCCATCTACCTTCCTCCTTCCTGTCTTTTGCTGAGAAGGGAGAGCATCTTATTTATCTTCCTTTCAAATGCAGCCCTGTTCTTATTTGAGGTCGCCCCGATAACTACCCTTGTGTTATTCCTCTCTTCGACAATGCGGACCCATAACCTTCTGTGGCTCATGAAGAAGGCGATATAGAGTCCTATGGACATTGTAATACAGCCGAGATACACGACCCAGACGCCAGGGTCTTTTCTCACCTGTAGTCCTGTGTACTCAACTCCCCAGTAATCAATGAACTCGACCCTGTGGCCCTCAGGTAATTGCCATGTCTCCGGATATCTTTTCAGGAGCCATCCTGAATACTTGTGTTTTCCAGACTCTGAAAAGTCAATATAGACTGCAGGATTATTCATCTGATTCGCATATGTGAATACCTGTCCCTTCTCATTAATTTTTAAGGCAGGACTGAGGTCAATAATCTTTCCTGAGATTGTGGTGTTAAGTATTTCGAATGTATCTCCAAATCTCAGATTGAGGTTAGAGATTTTTCCATCTCTGGAGATTACTCTGAATATAAAGATGCCCTTCCCGAAGTTCTCAGGGATTAGGCCATAACTTGCCTGATAAAATGTTATGCCTTCATATGTCAGAGGGTCGTTGACCGCTATGGATTTTTTCAGAACCTCCCTGCCATTTTTTATGACTGTAAGATAGCTTCTGTATTCTTTTGGCATGTCTGACCTGCCGTAAAATTCAACATCAAAATTATCACACCTTATATCAAAACCCAGAGGTATTACCTTCTCTCTGCCTGAGTAAGCCACATTCGACATCGCACCTTCCGGGAGGTTCAGGTGGCCATTGAAGCCGAAGAATACCCCTATAATTGCACCGATAAGTATTACAAGGATACTAAAATGAGTAACATATACCCCGAGCCTGCTGTAATTTCCCTTCTGAGAATAGAACTGATAACCTTTCTCTTCTTTTGATTCTGTATAATTGAACCCTGCACCCTTTATTGCACCTGTAACAGCATCTTTTACCTTATCAGGTTTTCCCTTTAAAACAATCTCTCTATTTATGGCGAATTTCTTTAGCTGCTCTTCTCTCATAGGTTGGATTGGTTCCTTGACTACCTTCCATATCTTCGGCAATCTCTCAAGTGAGCAGACAATAATATTAGTCGCAAGTATAATCAATAGGGCCACAAACCACCATGCATGATACATATCTATGAACCCGAGTTTCTCTAATATGTTATACATCGTAGGTGCAAGAGATTCTCCAAAGAGTTTAGTCAGTATCTGGATATTCTTAGCAGGCTCAGCCCGTTGTTCTAAGACCGTTCCTATAATTGATGTAAGGGAAATTAAGGCGAAGATAACAATCGCAAGTTTTACAGAGGCAAACAGATCCCAGATTTTATGAACGGATGTCTTGTTTCTTTCTCCTTCCAATTTACAAACTCCTCCAAATTTTAGTCAGATATCATAATATTTTTAAATAAGACAAGACAAGGATTTTTGCAGAAGGATTTTTGGTCTGTCCCTTTTTGCATTTACTATACAGAGGAAACCAAAAGGCTTATCAAAAGGATTGCTCAACTGGTGTGGGGTGTCTGGAGCTATATATAAGGTATCGAGAAAGTTCAGGGTATTCGTTTTTTTATCTGTAAGTACTCTGCCTTTTCCCCGAACACATATTACAACATGTTCATGTCTGTGTCTTTCAAGGCTGCTGTGACCACCGGGCGATATCTCAAAATACCTCAGGTGAAATTTTGCAGATTCGCCATGGTTGCCAATTAATGTCTGTCTTATAATATCAGACCAGTCTTTTCCACCCGGTTTGTATCTTTCAATCCTGATTCCGTGCCATCTGAAGTTGCCTTTGTACCTATAGAGCTTGCTTTTATTTTCCTTAGACGCCTTTCTACCTTTTAGGGCTGGCCCTGCCTTCCAGTCACATGATATTGAAGTCTTTTTCTCTTCAAGCATTTTAACCCTCTCTCCGTATATCATAATTTAGTCAAAAACAATTACACTCTTCAGGGAATCCCTTGCCTCTGCTGTCAGTCTGAATGCCTCTGGTGTTTTTTCTATTGGAAACCTGTGAGTGACGAGTTTTTCAGCTCTTACAACCCCTTCTGTTATTAATTTAAGTGCTTCTGTCGTATCTGTGGGCCCGCAGGAGTAACTCGTGACTATATTTA
>JACRGU010000139.1 GCA_016212245.1 Nitrospirota bacterium | reverse complement strand
AGACGAGATTTCTTTGATAGGTAGCAAACCCGTATATTAGCACCAGGCCAACAAGCATCACCGTCTCAATCCAGCGAAGAAGCGTAGAGCTATTGGCAAGGTTCATCGGGGAGGTTTTCTGCTCTGTGCTAATTGTTCATTGGCATAAGACAGGTTTTTTAGTGTTATAGGGTCGTCCGGTTTTATCCGTAGAGACTGCTCAAAGCATTCAATAGCCTGTTCCAATAACCCCATCCTCCCATAGATTATACCGAGATTAGACAGGGCTTCAGGATAATCGGGTTTTAGCCTTAATGCTTTTTTGTAATGGTTGATTGCCTCCTCTGATAGCCCTTTTATATCATATGCGATACCGAGATTATAATAAGCCCTCGCCTCATCAGGGTCAATTTGCAGGATTTTTTTGTATTCTATAACAGCCAAATCAGTTAGACCATTATCGAGGTACACACTCCCAAGGGCATTATAGGCATCGAGTGCCTTGGGGTTAATCTTTAATGCAGACTCCAACTCTTTAACAGCCAGACCTGTTAACCCCTTTTTACGATAGATATCCCCTAAATGGATAAGGGCCTTATAATCATTAGGGTCTATACTGAGTGCCTTTTCATACATCTCAGTTGCAAGAGAATCCTGACCCATTTTTTCATAGACACTTCCCAGATTAACATATATCTTAGACCCACCGGGATTTATCCTTAACGCCTGCTGGTATTCTGATAATGCGAGACCATATTGTTTATTATTAGAATAGGCCCACCCAAGATTATTGTGAGGTCTGTATTTTTCAGGGGATTTTCTGACCACATCTGACCAGAGAGAAAGGTCATCCTTATAGACAGAATTCCGCTCATAGGTAGTCCATCCGTATGTCAATATCAGGGTAACTATAACTAATAACTCTATCCGGTATTGGACTGATTGCTTAGGGCTAAGAGTCATTGATTACAGGAAATTAAGAGTTTCTATACCTTTAACAGGACGCCTATTATTGCAAGGAATATTGTTACCTGGATACCTATTATCCAGAGGGAGTATCGTGAAAGCCTCTGATCAAGGGCATCTATCCTTGAAGATAATTCATCCCTGAATCTATCCACCTTCTGGTCGAGGGCATCTATCCTCCTATCCACCTTCTGGTCGAGGGCATCTATCCTCCTATCCACCTTCTGGTCGAGCTGAATCAGCATCTCCTTCAGGTCTTCCCATGCCTTTGAATGTTCCTCTACCTTGCCTTCAAGATAGGCAACACGCTCTTCTATTGTTGCTGGCATATCTTCCTCCGATATGTTCTGGAGACATTATATCATAGATTGCAACAAATTAAACCCCACTCACCCTGACCCCGAATATATTTCGGGGGAAGGGCTCAGAATGGCATTTTTAATCTTCCCATAATCTCATGATATTTATAATTCGCTTCTTTGTCATCAGGCCTTAAACGAAGGACTGTCTTATATTCTGCAAGTGCATTGAATAAAAGGCCTTTCTCTTCAAAGGCTACACCCAGATTATAATGTATATCAGGACTGTCGGGTTTGATGACCATGGTCTGCTGAAGTTCTGCTATAGCCTTATCTGTTAATCCCTTGGACCCATAGGCTGCTGCCAGGTTGACACGTGCGGTTATGTCATCAGGGCTAAGCTCAATGGTCTTTTTAAATGCTTCTATGGCCAGGTCCATCTCGTCTTTCTTTGCATATGCATTCCCCATCCCAAAGTAAGCATCAGGGTAATCAGATTTTATGCTTAGGGCATTTTTAAAAGACATAATGGCCATATCGAAAGAGCCCTTTTTAAAATAGGCATTCCCGAGGGAAATAAATGGGTTGGCATAATTTTGCCTTAACCTGAGGGCTATGATGGCTTCTGATATTGCCTGATCCACCAGGTCTTTTTCATTATAAGCTACTGCCAGATTGTTATGAGGTCTGGCCTTTGTAGGAGATTTTTTTGTACAATCAATCCAGAGTGTTATGTCATCCTTCCAGACAAAATTTCGCTGATAGGTGGCACTGCCGTATGTGAGCAAAATGCTTAAAAGCACTGCTAACTCAATCCAGCGTAGGGTTCTTGAGTTTCTTGTATTTCTTGAGTTCATGGGGTTCATTGAGTTTATAACACAAGAAACTGTGTAAACTCAAGTAACGGTGCAGACTGCATTGCATTGACCCCGCAGTTGCATTAAGTTTTTACAACAGCGGGGTTGACACACCTTTATAATCTGAATAAAATTAAGAGCTATGATAAATAAACTCTCTGAGATGTCTGATGTAAAGAGGAATGTGATAAGCATTCTTCTGATAACCATTCTGGCGACTGTCATCTATTCAAATAGCTTTTATGCCTCATTCCATTTTGATGATACGCCGTCAATAGTTGAAAACTATGCTATCCACAGGTTTGATTTAAAGGAGATCTTCTCTACCTCTACACGGCCTATCCTGGACCTGACATTTGCATTAAATTATTATTTTGGAAAGCTCAATGTCTCTGGCTACCATTTAGTAAACCTCATACTACATATATCCAATGGTGTAATGCTTTATTTTATTTTACTCTGGACAATTAACACCCCCCACCCTAACCCTCCCCCACAAGGGGGGAGGGCAGGGGAGGGGGTGCCTCAAGGAAACGCGAGGGTTTCACACCGCATCCCTCTCTATGCAAGTCTGATATTCATTGCCCATCCAATCCAGACACAGGCAGTTACATATATTGTAAGCCGTTCTTCTGTTCTTGCAACAACCTTTTACCTACTTACTCTACTCCTTTTCATCAAAGGATTTCAATCAAACCTGATAAACTCAAGAAACCCAATAAACTCAAGAAACTTATATTTTATTGGTGCCTTTTTATCCTCCTGTCTTGGGATGGGGACAAAGCAGGAAGCAGCTACCCTGCCTTTAATGCTGCTTATCTATGATTTTTACTTTATCTCTGATGGAGACTGGAAGGTGCTCAAAGGCCATTATAAGGTTCACCTCGCCATATTTTCTACTTTAGCCATTGTGTTTTATTTGAGCTTTTCAGGATTAAAGACATATATCTCCTTTGACTATGCAAAGGGGATTCCCATGCCACAGGAAGAGCCTATTACCTCCCTCCAATATTTCTTAACACAGCTTCATGTCATCCCGTACTACATTAAGCTGCTTTTTATACCTACAAACCTTAACTTAGATTATGACTGGCCAATAACAAGGAATATTGACTTCCTTACTGTGCTCTTTTTTGTCCTGCTAACTTCCATAATCATTGTGGCCATCAAGTTGTTCCGCAGGGCCAGATTGGTATCCTTTGGCATTATATGGTTTTTCGTGACATTATCGGTAACATCGAGTTTTATTGTTATATACGATGTTATATTTGAACACCGCCTGTATCTGCCCTTTATTGGGTTTGCTATAATTTTAGCGTTTTTGATAAGCAAGATATCTACTCTTCGAGTTGGGAAAAGGTTTAACTTAGTTTGATTGGTCTAATTGGTTGAATAAAAATAGAACTAATACAAACGCATTAAGTAGGTTGACATAAATCCATGTATTGTCATTCCCGCGTAGGCGGGAATCCAGTAAAATCAAGGCTTCTGGATTCCTGCTTTCGCAGGAATGACGGCAAATGTAACATTATTAATTCCGTTTGTATTAATAAAACTTTTTATGATGAACTAATAAAACTAATGAAACCAATAGAACTAATAAAACTTATTATTATTGGATTAATTTTTATAGTGCCTTATAAACTGAATGCCCAGCCGCTGGGTTCTCCTGTAACCTATCTGGACAGCATAACTTATGATGAGGAAGAAGGCAGGTTGTCTTTCCCTTCTTTTGTGCTGGCAGAACCAGTCAGGAATGAGATTTATGTTATTGATAGCAGGGCCAGGGTTATCATATATACATCGGATTTTTTCCCCCTCTTTACCATCAGTAAGAAAAATGGCATTGAGACGCCACAGGGTCTGACTGTGGATGCAGAAGGTAATCTTTACATTGCTCAGGGCGCAACAAAGGAGAATCCCAAGCACAGGATTTCGGTCTTTAATGCATGCCTTAAATGGGAACGTGATATCTATTTAAAGGACTTTGAAGGGGCTGATTCCTTTATCCCCTATCGTCTGGCCATGGATAAAAAGGGAAATATCTATGTGGCTGGACTCTACTTTCCTGGCGTTCTAATTCTAAATAATCAAGGCCAGGTCTTAGAGATAATATCGCCCGAGGAAGAAGAGAGAAAGGTGAGATTAAACAATGTGACTGTTGATAAAGTGGGCAGGATATATCTCATGAGCGAGGAAGAAGGCCATATCTACATCTATGATGAGAATAGAAAATTCCTCTTTAAATTCGGCGAGAAAGGAGGAAGCACTGGTAAGCTAAGTCGGCCACAGGCAGTAGGTGTGGATAATCGCACTGGAAGGATATATGT
>JACRGU010000137.1 GCA_016212245.1 Nitrospirota bacterium | reverse complement strand
ATACCCTGCAAAAATACGGCTCGAGTCCGGGGAGGGGTGGACACAAGATGTCTATGCAGACCGAGAAGATAATCTTTGGGGCAAGGGAGATAATTTCCGCATTTTTTAATATACCTTCGAGCAGTAATGTGATTTTCACCTTCAATGTTACGATGGGAATAAATCTGGCATTGAAAGGTATCTTAAAGGCAGGTGACCATGTAATAACATCGAGCATGGAGCATAATGCAGTTATGAGACCATTAAAAAGACTGGAAAAAGAGGGTGTCGCTAAAACAATTGTCAAATGCTCAAAGGAAGGATTCCTTAATCCAAATGACTTAGAAAAAGAGATAAAGCCAAATACAAAACTAATAGTTATCACCCACGCCTCGAATGTAGTCGGGACGATAATGCCAATCCGTGAGATTGGAGAGATAGCAAGGAAAACTGGAATAGTCTTCATAGTTGATGCTGCCCAGTCGGCAGGGCTTCTGCCAATTGATGTTAAGAGAGATAATATTGATATACTTGCATGCACAGGGCATAAGAGCCTGTTCGGTCCCCAGGGGACAGGGTTTTTATATATAAATGACGGACTCGATATAAAGCCTTTAATCGAAGGGGGGACGGGAAGCAACTCGGAATCCGATGAGATGCCGGATTTTTTACCTGATAAATTTCAGGGAGGAACACTTAACACACCGGGTATTGCAGGGCTTGGTGCAGGGATAGAATTTATACAGAAGGAAGGGCTGCAAAAGATAAGGAATAAGGAATTGCATTTTGCCACTGAAATTATGAGTGAATTAAAAAAGATAAAAGGAGTAAAACTCTACGGGTCTCCAAATCCAGCAGAAAGGGTTTCTGTAGTGTCGTTTAACATCGTGGAGAAAGACCCGGCAGAAGTCGGCAATATATTAAATGAAAAATACGATATTATTAGCCGTGTTGGACTCCATTGCGCCCCCAATGCCCACAGGACAATAGGGACATTCCCTGTCGGAACGGTAAGGGTCAGTGTGGGATATTTTAATATAGAGGAGGATATTGAGAGACTGATTAAGGCAGTGAGGGATATTGTCGGTTAATTAATCCCTTCCATACACTTTCAAACTCTCTCTTTCAGAAAATCTTCCAGTTGTTTAATATTCTCATCGAGGGCATCTTTATATTTGTAAGCGATTTTTTTCTCCCGAATTTCCCGCCTCAGCTTTCTGTATTCTTTAATCGCCTGTTCTGGTTTATCTAAATTCCGCTCGTATAATAAAGCCAATAAATATCGGGCATCCATCTCTTTTGGATATTCACTCAGTATCTCAAGATAGGCTTCTTCAGCCTGCGAATATTGCCCCCGCAGCTTTAAGCCTTCTGCCGTATTATACATCCCTTTTATAACAGCGTCATGGTCTCTCTCTCTTGATCCCGAATGATACATCGAGCCGGAAAAGCCTGCAAACATTTTTATGAAAAGAAAGCCGATAAAATTTATTGCAATCCCTCCGAAAAAAATAAAAAGACCATATATAAAACGTCCTGTCTTATAAAATCCCGCGATCCCTATAAAACTTGATGCAAAAATAGTCCAGAACACCATCCGGGAGAACTGTAGGTAATCAATTAGCTCATTGAATAATTTCATAATCTATTTTAAGCTGTGATAGGCGAGAGTGCCTCGAATACCCTGAAGGAAAAAATATCCGAATAATATAGCTCCAAACAACCCGCCTGCCGATAATCCTAATTCTGAAAAAAACAAAAGCTTGCTACCGATAAAATAAACGAACATTGTAATAGCGCAAGCCCTGCTTTTCTTATATATCCCATAGGTTAAGCCGAAAATAAAAAATACATCCAGGAAATTCCATATATCAAAACCCATAATACTGACCCCGCCAATTGCTGCCAGAGTAACAATCAAAGTTATAACACCCGATATAATACCTGCTATATAAGCGCTTCTAATTGCCTTTTCCGCTTTTTCAATATCCATTTTACCTCCATTCAATTATTTTTGTATTATAACATTTTTTAACGAAGCCATATCCTCGTCAGGATAGAGGACAAACCCTTCTACATTTTTCTTCATAATTGCCACATTTACAGAATGCCAGAGGTTTATGTATGGCAGTTCATCTGAAATTATCTTCTGTATTTTACCGTATATCTCCTTTCTCTCCTCCTGCTGCAAGGTTTTTCTGCCATGCTCTAAAAGACTGTCTATTTCAGGATTTGAATACCTGATCCTGTTTGCCCCGTCAGGAGGGAAACTTGAGGAATGAAACATATAATGGAATATATCGGGGTCGGATATACCAACCCATGTAAGCGAAAAAATCTGAAAGTTTCCTGATTTTATATCTGAAAAGAATGTCCCCCATTCATAGGTCATTATCTCCATCTCAATGCCTACCTTTCTTAACTGCTCCTGAAATACCTCTGCAATCCGCTTTCTAATCTCATTTTGAGATGTCTTAAAGGTAATCTTAAATCTTATTCCCCCTCTCCCCTTTGGGGAGAGGGTTGGGGTGAGGGGGGGGTATCCAGCCTCATCTAACAATTTTTTTGAAAGTTCTGGATTATACTCATATTTCCTTAAATCAGGCTCATAAGCCCAATTATATTCTGTCAGTATCCCATCGGACTTTTTAGCCAACCCCTTTAATATATGTTTGCAAATGCCGTCCCTGTCAATCGCATGGGCAATCGCCTGCCTGACTTTGAGATTTTTTAAAACAGGGTCATTGAGGTTAAATCCAATGTAGGAATAATTTGTGCCAATTTTTTTTATAACTTTTAATTCTAAATTTCTTTCAAACCTTGGCAGTATATCAGAGGTTATTGGATTCATAAGGAGGTGAATATTTCCCTTTTCAAGCTCAAGCACCCGTATCGTCTCATCGGGGATTATCCGGTAAATTACACCATCAATAGCCGGTCTGCCTTCAAAATAATTATTATTTGCGGTGAGCATTACCCTCTCATCCTGTTTCCATTCTTTAAATATGAATGGACCCGTCCCGATTGGGTGGCTGCTGAAATCTTTTCCCTTCTCTCTGGCAGCATGCTCGGGGACAATTCCTAATGTCATGTTATCAAGAAATGGCGCAAAGGGCTCTTTGAGGATAAAGATTACAGTATAATCATCAGATACCTTTATCTCCTTTATTCTGTCATATCCCCCTTTTTTTGGAGATTTATTGACGGGGTCAAGTATAAATTCATAAGTATATTTTACATCCTTAGATGTTATCTCCCTTCCGTCATGAAACTTTATTCCTTTTTTCAGGCGGAATATATAGGTAAAACCATCCCTCATCTCCCAATCCTCTGCAAGGTCGGGGATAAGCCTCATGGTTTCGTCTCTTTTTAAAAGTCCGTTGAATATCAGAGTGGTAATCTTTGCCGAGACTGCATCTGTGGAAAATCGCGGGTCAAGGTTTGTGGGATTAGACTCGATTGCTATAGTGAGGATATTGTTATTTTTAGGCTCTTTGGGTGAACAGGAAGATATAAAGAAAAATAACAGAAGTAAAGTTAATAGAGCAGATATTTTATACAATGTCTGGAGGATGAGGTTTCACCTTTTTTTATGTCATTGGAGCCGATGATGTGACTTGAACCCATGACCTGCTGATTACGAATGAGTTTTAAAAGCCTTTTGGTTTTACCCCATTTTTGTTAGTGTTTGCTTTTGTTAATAAAATGCAAAGATAGGGGATAGCATATTATACGGTGTTATCCCCTATTTTCTAATTTTACTTCACAATTACTTCACAGTCAAGAAAGGAGTCAAAGGAGTCAAAGGAAAAGGAGTCAAATCAGAAAGGAGTCAAATCATGAATCATGCAGAAGCAAAAGTAAAATCCAATGGTAACAGTAAGGCGGTAAGGGAGTATGTTAATCCTCTACTCTCTGGAGGTAAGAAGGTAACGAAAGAAGACTATGAGATGTTTAAGTGGAACTGTAAGGAAATATTTATACTCGAATGAGTATATTGACCCCACCATATATGGGGCTATTGAAAGAGAGGTAAGACGATGAAAACAAGAAATGGAGATGATAAAAAGGTTGAATTAATCAAGGGTATGAATAGAGATACGGCATTGAAATATGTGGATGCAAGAAAGACAATAGATAACAAACTATGCCAGTTGATGGCTCAAGGTGGGATGCTGTCAGCATTAGGAGAGGTAGACCACTTTGAATTAATTCATTTATCTTATGCAGGGGATGTCATAAGAGAAATAGCAGAAGATGTATTTGGAATGCTTGACGAGTTTATACCTGTGGTTGATGTTCAATTAGAATTAAAAGAGATAGAACCGTAGGAGAATGAGACTTGAGGGTATCACAACCCCAGTATCTTAACGGATGCTGGGGTTTTTTATTTCCTTGACCAGAGGTATCTAAAAATTTGT
>JACRGU010000133.1 GCA_016212245.1 Nitrospirota bacterium | reverse complement strand
ATAAAGGCATGGACATTACAGATAGAGTCATGAAAAGAGGTGGTGCGGGGTGAAGCTTAAAGAACTTGCATCCCTGCTTAATGGTGAAGTGATCGGGGATCCTGATATCGAAATTACAGGTGTATCAGGTATAAACGAGGCTCAAGAGGGAGATATCACATTTATCTCAGCACAGAGGTATATAAAAGACCTCCGAGGATGCAGGGCATCGTGTGTGATTGTAAAAGAGCAAATAGCTGATATAAATATAACACAGCTTAAAGTATCAAACCCCTATTTTGCCTTTGCTAAACTGCTCGAACATTTCTATATAAAACCACAAAAACCAATCGGAATAAGCAAGGGGGCTATTGTATCTGATACAGCAAAGATAGGAAAGGATGTCTCAATCTTTCCATTTTCTTATATATCAGATGGTGTTTCCATCGGCGACAGGACTGTTATCTACCCATATGTCTTCGTAGGCGAAAATACAACTGTAGGAGAAAGATGCATTATCTATCCCAATGCGGTTCTGATGGAGAATGTAAAGATCGGCAACAGGGTTATAATACACTCTGGCTCAGTAATAGGCTCTGACGGCTTCGGTTATGTTTTTGAGAAAGTCAAACACTATAAGATTCCTCAGGTAGGAGGTGTTATTATCGAGGATGATGTAGAGATAGGTTCCAATGTCTCTGTTGACAGGGCAACAACAGGAAACACAATAATAGGTAGGGGCACAAAGATAGATAACCTCGTCCAGATAGCACATAATGTAAAGATCGGTGAGAACTCTATTATCACTGCCCAGGTCGGAATCGGGGGTAGCACTGAGATAGGCGATTTTGTTACCTTAGCAGGTCAGGTTGGAATTACTGACCACGTAAAAATAGACTCCGAAACCATGATTGGTGGACAGTCAGGTGTTATAGGAGATGTTACAAAAGGAGCCTATTCTGGCACACCTGCTATGCCACACAGAGACTGGTTAAAGGCCCAGGCCATATTCGCAAAACTGCCGGAACTTAATAAAAAAATAAAAGAACTTGAAGAAAGGATAAGGGAGCTTGAAGGGAGGAATCCTGAATGATGGATATAAAGGAGATACAGAAACTTTTACCACACAGATATCCGTTTCTATTAGTAGACAGGATTATTGAGATGGAACCAAGTATAAAGGCTGTCGGGATAAAAAATGTGACAGTTAATGAAGGGTTTTTTCAGGGACACTTCCCAGGGCATCCTATCATGCCAGGGGTATTGATAATAGAGGCAATGGCACAGGTAGCAGGCATACTAGCCTTCTGTTCAGGGGCAAGTGAGGGCAACTCCGTTTATTTCATGAGTATAGAGAAGGCAAAATTCAGAAAACCAGTCGTACCAGGAGACCAGCTCAGGTTAGAAATCAAGGTCCTCCAGCAGAGAGGAAATGTATGGAAGTTCTCTGGTAGTGCAATTGTTGAAGAAAAGGTAGCTGCTGAGGCTGAATTTACTGCCATGGTCACAGACAGGGAGATATAAAACAGAGAGATATAAAGATGAAAAGGGAAATCCATCCTACGGCGATTGTAGACCCTAAAGCAGAAATAGACGAAGATGTCTCTATCGGGCCCTTCTGCATTATCGGTGAGGGTGTTCGCATAAGAAAAGGCACAAAACTTATCTCAAATGTAATAGTGGAAGGTAATACAGAGATAGGTGAAAACTGCACAATATATCCATTTACAAGCATCGGACTCCCACCACAGGACTTAAAGTACAGGGGAGAAAAAACAGGTGTAAAAATAGGGGATAACAATATCATACGGGAATATATAACAATACACAGGGCATCTGTCGGTGGAGACGGTGTAACTACAATTGGAGATAAAAATTTTCTTATGGCTTATGTCCACATAGCACATGACTGTAAGATTGGGAACTCTGTAACCATGGCAAATGTTGCTACACTTGGAGGCCATGTAGTTGTGGAAGACTATGCTGTTATAGGTGGACTTGTTGCAGTACACCAGTTCACGAGGATCGGGGCCTATGCAATGGTTGGTGGGTTCAGTGGGGTGGGACAGGATATACCACCTTATACAATAGCCTCAGGGGCGAGGGTAAGACTCTTCGGCCTTAACACTATCGGGCTCAAGCGGCACGGTTTCTCTGACTCAACAATAAATGAACTTAAAAAGGCATACAAGATACTTTTCAGAGAGAAAAGAACAGTTAAAGATGCGATAAAAAAGATACAGGAAGACCTTCCATACACAGATAAGATAAGGCATCTTATCGAGTTCATACAGAAAAACAAAAGAGGAATCTGTAGATAATGAAAAGATTGGGCCTAATTGCTGGGACAGGAGAACTCCCGAGGGCTATTGCATCAGAGGCACGGGCGCAGGGATACACAATCGTTGCTATTGCATTCGATTCCTTAGCTGACAGATCACTTACTTCATATGTGGATGAAATAAAATGGGTGAATGTCGGCAGACTCGGGGAGATGATAGATTCTCTAAAAGAATACGACATAAAAGAGGCGGTTATGGCCGGAAAAGTGCCGAAGTCACTGCTTTATAAAAGCAAAATCATACCTGACCTGAAGGCTGTAAAACTCCTGTTTTCTTTGAAGGATAGAAGCGATGATTCAATCCTGATAGCTATTGCAAAGGAGATTGAAAAAGAAGGCATTAACCTTCTTGATATAACTCCTTTCATCTCAGGCATTCTCACACCTGAAGGAGTACTTACAGAAGACAGCCCTACCGAGGATGAGTGGAAAGATATCGCATTTGGCTGGAGGATTGCTAAGGAGATAGGTAGGCTCGACATAGGACAGACTGTTGTGGTCAAAAATCAGGCTGTGATGGCTGTAGAAGCCATCGAGGGAACAGATGAGGCGATAAGGAGAGGAGGAGGGCTTGCAGGCGGAGGTGCTGTGGTCGTGAAGGTAAGCAAACCCAATCAGGATATGAGATTTGATGTACCTGTCGTGGGATTAAATACATTAAAGACAATGATCGAGATGGATGCGAGGGTCCTCGCTGTTGAGGCGAAAAACAGCATTATCCTTAACAGAGACAAGATTATTGAAGAGTCCAAAGGGGCATCTATTTCTGTTGTGGGTTATACTGGACGATATTAATCTTGGTATGATTTTCCATGAATTTTTTCTTGACAACATCTATAATTTTACTGTATCTTTTCAAGCCTGAGAGGGCAGTAATTTTAATCTTGAAGGGGGGTAGAGAATTGTATGCGTTAGGAACCCATCTTTTAGTGGAATTAAGGGACTGCAATCCCGAAATTCTGAGGAGCCTTGAGAAGGTAAGAAATGTATTGGTCTCTGCGGCAAAGGAAGCTAAGGCAACAATAATTGATATTTCCTTCCACGAATTTAATCCATTCGGTATTAGTGGTATGGTAGTTATAGCAGAATCCCATCTCTCAATTCACACATGGCCTGAATATGGTTATGCGGCTGCTGATATTTTTACATGTGGTGATGTTATAAAACCAGAGGTAGCTGTTTCATATCTCATCAAACAGTTCAGAAGCAAAAACCCATCCGTTGTTGAAATAAAAAGAGGAATACTCTCTCACAAAAATGAGAAACTACCGCACAAGGTTTCTGTTGCTGAACTTCAGATAGTATCCTGACCCTCTTTCCTCTCTGTCAGGGCTGCTATACCTGGAAGTTCCTTCCCCTCGAGCAATTGAAGTGATGCCCCTCCACCGGTTGAGATAAACGATATCGCATCCGATACACCTGCCCTGTGAACAGCTAAGTCAGTATCACCACCACCAACAATGGTGAGGGCATATGCATCTGCAACTGCACGGGCAATAGCAAAGGTTCCCCTTGAAAATGCATCTATTTCAAATACACCCATCGGCCCATTCCAGAGGATAGTCTTTGCATTTGCAAGTGCCTCTGAAAAAAGTTTTGCTGTTGCAGGGCCAATGTCTAATGCCCTCCATCCCCTCGGTATCTCAAGGGTTGGTACTATTTTTGTTTCTGCACCAGGCTCGATGCTCTGGGCAATTACACAGTCTACAGGGAGATAGAATTTTATCCCCATACCCTTCAGTTTCTTCCTTATCCTCTGGACTGTCTCAAGCATATCATTCTCAACAAGCGAATCTCCAACCTCATATCCTATGGCCTTTATAAAGGTGAATGCCATACCACCACCAATTAGCACCTTATCAACCTTGGCCTCGATATTTTCAAGAACACCTATCTTACCCGATACCTTTGCACCTCCGAGGATAGTAACAAAAGGTCTTACTGGATTATCTACCATACCCTTGAGGTATCCTATCTCCTTTTTCAATAGAAACCCGGCTGCTGATGGAAGAAATTTTGGTATCCCGACAATAGATGCATGCACCCTGTGTGCTGTCCCGAATGCGTCATTCACATAAAAATCTGCAAGCCCTGCAAGTTCCCTCGCAAAGCCCTCATCATTCCTTTCCTCCTCAGAATGGAATCTCAGGTTCTCGAGAAGAAGCACATCTCCTTCCTTCATCTTTGAGACAAGACCTTCTACCTGTGGGCCAATGCAATCAGGTGCAAAGATGACTTCCTTGTTAAGAAGCCTCTGCAACCTTTTTGCGACCGGTGCAAGGCTGAACCTTGGGTCTACCTTCCCTTTTGGCCTTCCGAGGTGGGATGAGAGTATAACCTTTGCCCCCTCATCAATGGTATAATTGATCGTGGGGAGGGTTGAGCGAATCCTCCTGTCATCAGTAACCATCAGGTTATCATCGAGGGGCACATTAAAATCAGCCCTGATAAAGACCCTTTTCCCTTTAATATTTAGGTCTTCTATTGTAAGCTTGTTAAGTATGTCTTTAATCGGAATAGGATCTTCGTTATTCCTATTCTTTCTCATCATAATCAGCTCCTCTTGATAATATAAAGTATCAGATCCCTTAGACGTGAGCTATATCCCCACTCATTGTCATACCATGCAAGTACCTTAACCATCCTTCCCTCGATCACCTTTGTGAGTGTTGCATCCACAATGGATGAGTGGTCATTGCCATTACAGTCTATTGACACAATCGGCTCTTCTGTATACTGGAGGACCCCTTTCATCGGCCCTTCTGCTGCCTTTTTAAGCGCTGCATTTACCTCATATGCTGTTATATCCCTTGAGACCTCTGCAACAAGATCAACAACAGAGACATTAGGGGTTGGAACCCTTATAGCCATGCCATCGAGCTTACCCTTGAGCTCTGGAAGCACAAGACCAACTGCCTTTGCTGCACCTGTCGTTGTCGGAATCATGCTTAAGACTGCAGCCCTTGCCCTTCGCAGGTCTTTATGAGGTAGGTCGAGAATCCTCTGGTCATTTGTATAAGAGTGTATTGTTGTCATCAGCCCCCTTATTATTCCAAATTCCCTGTGTATAACCTTGGCAACAGGCGCAAGACAGTTTGTTGTGCATGATGCATTCGAGATGATTTTGTGTTTTGCAGGGTCGAGTGTTTCCTCATTCACACCCATGCATACTGTTATGTCAGGTTCCTTTGCAGGGGCTGATATTATCACCCACTTTGCGCCTGCACTGAGATGTTTTGAAGCAGATGCCCTGTCTGTAAACCTGCCTGTTGATTCGATAACAATATCTATTTCGAGGTCTTTCCACGGCAGTTTTTCAGGTTCTGTCACAGCAAGGATTTTGACCTCTTTACCATCAACTGTGATACCTCCATCACCTACCTTTACATCGGCCCCAAATATGCCATGCACTGAGTCGTATTTAAGGAGATGTGCGAGGGTCTTTGCATCAGTAAGATCATTGACCGCTACGATCTCGAATTCATTACATCCCCTGCTTGCCCTTAAAAAGATTCTCCCTATTCTGCCGAAGCCATTAATCGCAACACGAATTGACATTGTCCCCTCCTTTTTTAGTGAATAGTTGTTATTGAATAGTGGTTAGTAACTGTTCACTGTTCACTGTTCACTATTCACCATTTATTTATAACAATTCCTGTTAAGAGTTTTGGATAAAAATATGTTGACTTTGGTGGCATCCTCACTGATGATAGGGCAGCCTTTTCAACATCCTCGACCTTTGTAGGATTAAGGAAAAAGGCTGCACCAAACTGTCCCTTTCTTACTTTATTGATAGCCTCGTTTACATCCATCTCATATGATATATCGGCTGCATTGAGTATTTTTCTAAGTATCAAATCATGCAGTATGGTTACATCCAGTTCCCTGAGTACGGGGTGTACATCAGAAAGGTTACCTCCTCGATACCTGAGGATATGCCATTCTTCATTGAGATTATGGAAAAAACCAAAGACATGTCTTCCACCGTCTATTCTTTTTGTTATATCAAAATCCAGCCTAACAGGCTCGATCTCAAAATACCTGGTGAGTCTCTCGATTGAATTGTCCGGGAAATCTTTAATAAGCCTGTGGGTTGGAAGTATTGTCAGGCCTCCATCAGAGATATTTGCGAGGAACATAAGCACATAATCCCATGGATTTAGTTCAGAGTTTTTGCTCTTTGCTCTTTGCTCTCTGCCCTTTGCCCTTCTCATCTCCTCCTGAAACTCGAGAGCCGTCTCATATCTATGGTGCCCGTCTGCAATGAAGACCGCCTTATCTTCGAGTTCTTTTTTTATAACCTCTATATCATTTCTTTTATCAACCTCCCAGAGCCTGTGGATAGCCCCATCAGCATCCCTGACCTCAATATAGGGTTTTGTAATGGTGATTCTCGATAGGACAGTCGATGCCTTTTTTCCTGGACTGTTATAGAGTGAGAATATCGGGCTTGTGTTTGCCTCACATACCCTCATGATATTTAACCTGTCCTGTTTTGGTTTTGAATAAGTGCACTCGTGTGGATGGATGTTTCCATCACCGAGTTCCTCAAGTTTCACAAGCCCGATGAACCCTAAAAGCCGTTTATCTTCTCCATCTGTCCTGTAAGATATCTCATACACGTATAATGATGGTTTTTCGCTTCTGATAAATATGCTGTCCTTTATCCATGCATCGAGGTATGCCCTTGCCCTTGTGTATCTGTTTTCTGATTCACTATCTCCGGGGTAATCTTTTCCGAGATCTATCCTGACTATGTTATAAGGACTTTTTCTATAGAGCTCATCCTGATATTCAGGCGTTATAATATCATACGGAGGTGCCAACACATTCTCCACAGAGACCATAGATACATTGTAAAGAATTCCTCTGAAAGGGACTATCTCAGCCATTCTTAAAAAATTCTATTAAAAAGTTTAATATCTTAGCATGGCGTGAATGTTAAATTCAAACGATATTGACCCTGCAGTTGCAGCTACGGGGTTGACATAATGATTTTGTAGTCATATGATATTTAATCAGAAAGCGTTTATTTAAAGGGAAAGGAGACATACTATGAAGGCATTTTTTTTGAGCAGGATTCTTAAGGGGGTTTCAATTCTTTTTATCAGTGCTGGATTGCTCTGGGGATGCGCTGCTTATGAGATGGTACACGATAAGCCAGTTCTTTTTGTACTTAAGGAACTTCCAGAGGCTGAGAGGGCTATTGAAGAGGCCCGACTCTCAGGGGCAGCGACCAAATGCCCTGAAGAGTTTCAGAAGGCCCAGGCCATGCTGGACGAAGCCTACAGGATTTACTGGGAGTGCAGAGACGATGAGGCTGTAGAAAAGGCCAGGGCAGCCAGAGACAAAGCAAAATCCCTCTGTCCCCCTCTTCCACCTCCTGCACCTGAACCAACACCTACAGTTACCCCACCACCTCCATCACCAGAGCCTAAGCCAGAACCAGCAAAGGTTATAATTTTTGAAGATGTTTATTTTGATTTCGATATGATACTTCTTACAAAAGAAACTGAGGAGACCTTAAAAAGGGATATACAGATATTGAAAGAAAACATAGAAGTAAAGGTGCAGATAGAGGGTTATGCCTGTGCCCATGGCAGAGAAAAATACAACCTGTTACTTGGCGAGTGGAGGGCTGCTGCTGTGAAAGAATACCTCATAAAAGAAGGTGGTATATCGCCTGACAGACTGACTACAATAAGCTATGGTGAAGGTCATTTGGCAATGCCAGAAATACCAACCCCTAAGAATAAGAACTCTAAAGAAGCAAAGGCCAATAGAAGGGTGCACCTTAAGGTTATCATTAGATAAGGTTATTGTTGGAAGATATCTCGCTTCATATACTTGACATCGTAGAGAATTCCATTGCTGCCGGCGCGGACAAGATTGAGATAAAAATCCTTGAGGACATCAAAAAGGATATTTTTCGATTGAGATAAAAGACAATGGTAAGGGGATAAGTCAGGAAGTCCTGAAAAAGGTAATAGACCCTTTCTATACTACAAGGACAACGAGGAGAGTAGGTTTGGGGCTTTCTCTCCTGTACCAGTCCGCAAAAGAAGCGGAAGGGGATATGTCCATCACATCTGAAGAGGGTGCTGGAACTGTTGTTTCTGCACATTTCAAACACAGCCATATAGACAGAAAACCACTCGGCAACATAGTAGATACACTAATTGTGTTGATTGCTGGTAATCCTGAGACTAATTTCCTTTACGAGCACAGACGGGATGATAAAACCTATTCTGTGGATACAGAAGATATCAAATCCGAGCTCGAAGGCATCCCTATAAACTCTGCTAACGTAATAGAACTCATTAGGAAAGATATCCAGAGCGGCCTGAGAAATATTGGTGCATTCTTATAACTATTTTACCTTATATACGCCTCTGTTACATAGCGGCGCATCATACGGTGGCTGTTGAAATAATATGCATTTTTACCTATAGCATTCTGCATCATCCTTATCCAGATTTGTCTATTATTATAAAAGAGGGGGATAATTATATATTCGAGTTTATTGTAAAGGTCATCGGCATCTCTGGTATCCATATTATCGTCCAATTTTGTTTCTGTCGGGCTTGGTCCTATAGACCAACCCGTGAACCCCTCTATATGACCTTCTATCCACCACCCATCAAGCACACTGAAATTTAATACTCCATTGTGTGCTGCCTTCATACCGCTTGTGCCTGATGCCTCTCTCGGCCTCAAGGGGGTATTGAGCCATACATCAACTCCGGAGACAAGCTTGAATGCAATATCCATATCATAATCTTT
>JACRGU010000138.1 GCA_016212245.1 Nitrospirota bacterium | reverse complement strand
GGAGATTACCAGAATAATGAAGCACAACCTTTAATGAGGGATGGCGGTTAAGGCTCTCCAGAAGAGGCAGATAGGCCTTCCTGTAAGATTCCTCAAATACATGATCAAAGTTTCCTACAGGCTGATGGTTGTGAAGTGCAAAAATAAGGTAAAGTTTAGACATTAAAGTTTATATCCGATCCTCGAAAGATCAAACGACTGAGACCTCCAATTTTATAGCATTAAACTCAATAAACCGTGCAAACTTAATTTAGTTATAATATCATAAAATTAGAAAAGGGATAAAGCCTTGTGATGAAGCTTGCTTTTATTAAAAAGAGTTTTTCTGTTCATGGGGGGGCAGAAATGTATCTCCAGACCCTGATAGATTATCTTAAAAGGACAGGCCACGAGATACACATACTTGCAAACAGATGGTCAGATGAAGAAGGGATAATCTTTCATAAAATAAATAGATCACAATTTGGCTCATTTCTGTCCACAATAACCTTTAATCAGAATACAAAAAAGGCAATTAAAGATATCGCCCCTGATTGTGCAATAAGCTTTGAGCGGACAACATGTCAGGATATTTACAGGGCTGGAGAGGGCTGTCACATAGAGTGGCTGAAACAGAGAGAAACAATTGACCCATTCTGGAAAAGATTTACCTTCAGAATCAACCCGCTGCATATTACCTTGCTTAACCTCGAAAGAAAGATATTCAGAGATACAGGGCTCATAATTGCTAACTCAAATATGGTTAAATCCCAGATAGTGAAGCACTACGGTGTTCCTGAGAACAGGATAAGGGTTATATATAATGGGGTAGACCTGAGGAGATTTTCGCCGCAGAACAGGGAGAGGTGGAGGGATAAGGTTAGAAAAGGCCTTTCAATCCCTGAAGATGCAAAGGTGATACTATTTGTCGGCTCGGGTTTTGAGAGAAAGGGGCTTAAGACCCTCCTCCGTGCATTATCAGTTTTTAAAATGACAGGAGACTCGTCACTAAAGAACGTATATCTCCTTGTTATTGGTAAGGGTAACATTAAAAAGTTTAAATCTATTGCAGAAGGATACGGTGTTAAGGATGGTGTTTACTTCCTCGGTATCCAGAGAGATATAGAGAGGTTTTATGGGGCAGCAGACCTCTTTGTCCTTCCAACAATCTATGATCCATTCAGCAATGCAACAATAGAGGCCATGTCATCAGGTCTGCCGGTGATAACAACCATATATAATGGTGTTTCAGAGCTCATAGAAAACAATGTCGAGGGCTTTATACTAAAAAATGTGCTGGATAGCGATGAATTATCTGAAAAGATAAGATTTACCCTCCTCGATTCTACTATAATGGGAAATTCAGCAAGACAGAAAGCTGAAAATTTTTCTATAGAAGACGCTGCCAGAAAATTCTTAGAGGTAATTAATGAAACCACTCAACATCTTACACACTGAATCTTCCCTCGGCTGGGGTGGTCAGGAGATAAGGATAATAAACGAATCCCTCGGTATGTTAAAAAGGGGACATAAAATCTATATTGCAACACCTAAAAAAAGTATGATATTCAACAGGGCTAAAGACGCTAATATTACTGCCTTCCCCCTGTCGTTCAAGAAAAAAAACCTATCACATATCTTAAAACTTACTACATTAATCAGAGAAAAAAGGATCGATGTTGTAAATACACATAGCTCTTCTGATAGCTGGATAGGCACAATTGCTGCAAGACTTTCGAGATTAAAACCACTTATCCTGAGAACAAGACATCTCTCAACACCCATTGGCAGGAATACATTAAGCAGATTGATATATAACATACTGCCTGATGCTGTGATTACTACCGGAGATGAAATAAAACAAAGGATGATTAAATATAATCATTTTGATGGAGAAAAGATTTTTTCGATACCTACAGGTATAGATATAGAACATTTTAATCCAGTCAGGGTCAGTGCCAGTATCCATTCAAAGGGATTTTCAATAGGCATGGTTTCTGTATTAAGAAGCTGGAAGGGGCATAGATATTTCATAGAGGCAGTCCCAGCCATATTGGGTATGATCCCAGACTCCCTTTTTTATATAGTGGGTGATGGGCCACAATTTCAAAATATAAAAGATATGATTAAAGACCTTTTGCTTGAAGATAAAGTTTTCATGCTCGGCCACAGATTTGATATTCCTGAAATCTTAGCATCACTCGATGTTATTGTTCATCCCTCGTATGCAAATGAAGGTGTGCCCCAGTCCATCCTTCAGGCAATGGCAATGGAAAAGCCTGTTGTAGCCTCTGATGCCGGCTCTATTAAAGAGGTAATTATTGATAGAGAAACAGGGTTTCTTATCGAGCCTAAAAATCCCGAACAGTTATCAGAAAGGGTTATTGAACTCTATAAAAACCCTGAGTTAAGAATAAAATTTGGGAGAGAAGGCAGGAGACTTGTTGAGAAAGATTATTCCACGGAGAAAATGCTTGATAAAATCGAATCCTTATATGAAAGGCTTTTAAAAGACAAAAAGCGGATCTGACAAAAACTATGAATTTCAGGGGCATTGAAAAGATTCTTGTAATAAAGCTTCGCCATATCGGCGATGTCCTGCTTGCCGTTCCTGTCTTCAGGGCATTAAGAGAGAATTTCCCACAGGCCCATATTGCTGCCCTCATAAATTCAGGGACAGAAGATGTCCTGACAGGAAATCCTTTTATCAACGAGATAATAGTATTTGACAGGTCAGTAAAGAAACTTTCACTATCCAGACGGCTATGGGAAGAGAGTATTTTTCTGAGGGGGATAAAAAATAAACACTTTGATATGACTGTAGACCTGACAGGTGGTGACAGACCAGCAATAATCTCTTTTATCTCAGGTGCAAGGTACAGGCTGGGATATGTAACAAGGAAAAAAAACTGGTTAAAGAAAAATATTTATACTCATCTTGTAAGAAAGAATGGTTCTCAGCATATAGTTATGCAGAATTTAGATGTTGTCAAACAATTCGGAATAAGTACAGATAATCTACATATAGATTTTTTTGTTCCAGAAGAAGCAAGGTCATTTGTAAGGCGGATCTTTAGAGAAAACAATATAAAGGATAGCGATACTGTTGTCCATGTCCATCCAACCTCAAGATGGCTATTCAAGTGCTGGAAGGATGAGTATATGGCAGAAGTGATAAACTGGCTTATTGAGCATGGAATAAAAGTCATCGTCACATCTGCACCTGGTAAGAGAGAGACGGAGAAGGCAAAGAGAATTTTGTCTTTAATCCCATCACGCATTACGCATCACGCATCACGACTCATAGACTTATGCGGTAAGACCACCATTAAACAACTTGCTGCAATCTCAAGGGCTTCTGATCTGTTCATAGGGGTTGACTCAGCGCCAATGCACATAGCCGCTGCTGTTGGAACGCCTGTTATCGCCCTTTTTGGCCCGACAAAAGAGAACCGTTGGGGACCATGGGGTAATATACATACCGTTATATCGAAGG
>JACRGU010000134.1 GCA_016212245.1 Nitrospirota bacterium | reverse complement strand
GGCGATATTATTATTGGCGGGAATGGATACAGCCCATTTGAGGTTGAAAAAATAAATATGTCACTTACGGGAGAAAACCTTGTTTATGGTGCAGGCTACGGAATCCATATGAAGCCTTCTTTTTTCTTAGCAGACCTTATATCTAAAGAAACAGTGGAAGGCTATGATATTTATATAGCTGGCAGAGAATATGTTAGAGACCTATCAGATTATCCAGCAATGTTACAGGGCAAAACTATCTTAGCGAGGAGAGACACGACAAGACTACTTCTGTGGGGGAAATTCGAGGAATTAAGACTTAGGGGATCGAAAGGGGCTCTTGCATTCGCATTTTCGAGATACGGCATTACACCTGAGGAAGAACCATCAGAGGATATTGACAGGCTGATTTCCCTAATTGCATGTTCTGAGGTAGAAACATACATCCGTCATGAGCTGGGTGAAGGGTTTGAAGGAGAAAGATTCGGAGGTGAATGGAAGGCATTTCTGACACATCTACCATGCAGCAGGGCTGAACTCTTTGCCCGCGGGGTTAAAGACCTCCTCTCAGATACCTCTGAAAAAGGCATGCTCAGATACATCATTGAAAACAGGAAAGAAGGTTCGCTCGGTTTTTATATTGTATTCTTAGGCGGTTACAGGAGGCTTCTATTTCCTGAAATCCTGAGCACATTCGAGAGGTTTGTTGAGACAGGGGACTGGGGGCCTATTGAGGATGCCCGAAAAGCTGGTCACAGAAAGGCCGAAGAATATGTAGAAAGACTGATTTCGATATACAGGAATGAACCTGATAAGACACAGATTTCAGAACGAATCGAGGCTGAGATACTCAAGGGATTATTTTAAGTGTTCAGGAGCGATATTACCGACAAAGACGTTGACCAGCTCAGGGTCAAACTGGGTTCCTGCATTGCGTTTCAGTTCTTCTATCGCCTCGTCAAAGCTGACACACAATCTATATGAAGTACCGCTCATCATTGTGTCAAATGCCTCTGCTATTGCTATTATCCTTGCCTCAAGTGGGATGGCCTCTCCCCCGAGTTTTGTTGGATAGCCAGAGCCATCATATCTTTCATGGTGATAGAGGATAAAGGGAGCGGTATCCGCATAAAAATTAATAGGCCTGATCATCTCATATCCGATAACAGGATGTTTCATAAACTCCTCCTTGTTAAAATAATCCTCAGGTCTTATCTTCAAAAATCCTACATCGTGCAGTAGACATGCGAAATACAATCTTCTTTTTTCTTCCGCAGACATATTAATCGCCCTTGCCATTATATTGCTATACCTTGCGACCCTCTTTGAATGCCCTCTTTTTTCAGGGATATGATAATCAATAGCCTCGACGAGTATATCTGTGAGGTATATCTCGTAATTCTTTTCATCCTCATAAAATTTTGCCCTGTCAATTGCTATAGCAGCCTGATCAGCAAAGTAGGATATGATTTCTACATCCTCCGGAGTGAACGGACCAGAAGTCTTGTTCAACAGCTCGAGCACTCCGATAACTCCAGTGCTTAACCTTAATGGCATGCAGAGTATGGATTGGGTTTCATACCCTGTCAGTCCATCTATCATAGAGCTGAACCGTTTATCATGTTTGACATCATCCACAATCAAGGGTTCTTCTCTTTGCACAACCCAGCCTGCTATCCCCTCGGTTTTCGGCATTGAGACACCAATCAGCTGCTCGCTGCCCCCTCCTTCCACAATTTTAAAGACAAGTTTATCTTTATCAATTAACATAATAGAACCTGCATCAGCACTGGCAATAACAGCTGCATGCCCCAGTATCTTCTCTAACAGGATATCCCCGTATTTTTCCTCCCTTATATCCAGCGTTAAATTCAGCATGCGATCAAGCTTGTTGCTGTAAGCCTCCATCTCTTCTACCGCCTGCTTCGAAATCTTATTTGATAGATAAAGACTTGTAAGGATCAGAAGCGCAATTATTGAGAGCATAGCTATAATGGAAGGGTTCGTGATAAAGTCCCATGCATAATATAAGAAACGGACTACCAGAAAAAGTAATACATAGATCACAAAGGTTACGATATAATTGAGCATCCTGATTTTTTTCCCGATATCCTCTATTACTTCTTTTTTCATAACAACACCTCCTTTAAAAACCTTATCATATTTCCATCATTATTAAAACAACTTTTTAGGATTTCAAATTATCTTGAATAATCCATAGCTTAAGGTTAGAATTAGCTCTATAATAATGGATTATTTAAAATGAGAATTATAAGGAGCAATAAAGACAGGCTGACCTTCTATAAAATCCTGAAGGGGCGATCCATTAACAGCATGGAGATAGAAAAAAACGTAAAGACAATACTTAACGATGTAAGGAAAAATGGTGACAGGGCAGTCCTAAAATACACAAGGGCCTTTGATTTCCCAAAGGCAAAGGAATTAAAAATAAGGCCTAATGAGATATCAAAATATGCAGAAAAAGCTAATGGGAAAGGAGTAAGGGCCCTTAAACTCTCTGCAAAAAGGATAAAGGCATTTCATGAGATGCAGAAGGAGGAGTCGTGGTCTTTCTCCGAAGGAGACACAATCCTCGGGCAGGTGATAAGGCCGATTGAGAGGGTTGGTATATATGTGCCTGGAGGCAAGGCATCATATCCATCAACAGTATTGATGAATGTTATCCCTGCACAGGTGGCGGGTGTTAAAGAAATTGTCCTTTGTGTGCCAACCCCAAAAGGTGAGGTTAATCCATATGTGATGGCTGCAATAAAGTCGCTCGGGATTAAAGAGGTCTACAGGATTGGTGGTGCACAGGCAATCGGAGCAATGGCATATGGCACAGAGACAATAAAGAAGTCCGATAAGATTGTAGGGCCCGGCAATATCTATGTTGCAACAGCAAAGAAGATGGTATTTGGAGAGGTGGATATTGATATGATTGCAGGGCCGAGCGAGATACTG
>JACRGU010000135.1 GCA_016212245.1 Nitrospirota bacterium | reverse complement strand
CGATTACTATCTCATCAACCATAACCGATTCAGCAGGGATTTCAATCTCCTGGAATCCCCCCCACCCTCCCCCTCCCCCTCGAGGGGGGAGGGTTGGGGAGGGGGTGACTTCTCTGATAACATGTGCTGTCTGGGGTTTTAGATCCAGGAGTTTTCGTATGGCAGCAGAACTTCGCTTCTTGATTATCTCTTCCATATACTTTCCGAGGAGGACAAAGGCAATTATTATGGCTGAGACTTCAAAATAGACATTCTTTTCTTCAACAGGTAATACTCCTGGAAAGAAGACGACAAAGGCGCTGTAAATATAGGCGGTTGATGTGCCGAGGGCGATAAGGAGGTCCATATTAGCCACACGCTTCTTGATAGCATGATATGCCCCTACAAAAAATCCCTTCCCTCCAAAAATCATAATCGGTGTAGTGATTATAAATAGCCATACCCCCCATGTGAACCAGGGAAGAAATGGTATCGGAATCCATGTAAGGATTGTTGCCCCTGCCGCAAGACCGAGAAACACCGCTGCCCTGAATATGGCAAGGGCAAGGACACCTGTCAGAGCTATGGTGACCCGCCTTTTCATAGCCTTAAGTTCTGCCTCAGGCGCCTCGAATGTCCTTACACAATTTTCACTGCAGAAATAATAGGTTTTCCCACCCAATTCTTTTTTCAGAGACCGCTCCTTATCCACCACCATCCCACAAACAGGGTCCTTTGCCATTTCTCTCTTTTTTGCCTCACTCCGAACTCCAAACTCCGAACTCTCAACTTTTAAAAAGGATTCAGGGTCTTTATCAAAATTCTCCTTGCATGGTTCAGAGCAGAAATAATAGGTAGTGCCTTTATATACAGATTTGGCAACGGCATCTGTATCTTCTATTATCATCTCACAGACAGGGTCGGTGACTCTCATCTCTTTCTCCCAACGCCAAATATAGCAATATTTCCTATACGCTTCATCTTTATTATATCAATATTCATACTATTCAATTCTTCTCTGAATTCCTCGAAACTGAATTCTCCTCCAGACGGGTGTCCTGTAAAGGTTCTCACAAAGAAATTTCTGAGAAATGGCCTGAGGGGCTCTTCAAAAAAGAATTCTCCTCCATACCTTAAAACCCTCGAGACCTCTTTTATTGCCTTTCTCCAGTCCTCTGTATGATGAATGACACCAAATGAAAAGACAACATCGAATTTCTCATCAGGCTCACTTAAAGCCATTGCATCCGCTACCCTGAACTCTATTTTATCTTTGAACTCAGGCTTGAGATTTTCCTTCGCCCTTTCAATCTGTTCAGGGTCTATATCTGCGGCTATGACCTTCTCAGCACCGAATTGTTCAACTATTACCTGAGCCCCTATCCCTCTCCCACATCCTATCTCAAGACATAAGGTATATTCAGGAAGACTGCCCATCTTCCTCAAAAGTGGGCCTTCTACATTCCTCTGCAGAAAGGACCTGAATGGGTTGTTTGTGATAAGCCTCTCGACAAGGTTAAGTTTCACTGAGTGTCCATACTTCCAGATTGAAATGCTTATAAGACCTTATTAGTTCAAAATCTGCCCTGTCTGAGGTAATGACAGTTACTCCATAATTCCTCGCTGTAAGTGCTATCAGGACATCAAAATGCAGGTCTCTAAGCTTCTCGGGAGAAAAGCCTCTGCCCCTATAAATCTTCGACAATATCTCACCAGATTCTATCCAATTTTTCTCTGTTGGGGTAAATATCGGGTAATCCTTTGCCAGCGTCTCAACAAAATCTATCTCTGATTGTTTTGTAGCACCTCGTAATAATTCTGATAGAACAACAGCGGAGTTCCTTATAATGCCATGAAGATTCTGGAAATGATCCTTGAATTTGTTCCTCGAATTTTTTTAAGCGCCACGATTTCTCTCAATGCCACATGCACTGCTTCACTTCTGTTTCTTGCACCCAATACCTTTACTGCCTCATCAGCAAGTTTTGTATCGAGCCTTATAGATGTCATCTTAACTGTAGTCTTCATTAGTAAGACCTCCTTGTTCTGTATATACATAGATTATGATTTTTATATACAATTGTCAACAAAATGAGATTGGTTTTCACCCTCCTTGGGTTATTCCTTCTCTTTTGTTACATACTTTTCAGGGTCTTTGTCAAACCTTTCCTTACAGCCCTTTGCGCAGAAATAATAAGCCTTACCTTTGTAAACGCTCGTGGCTGCTGCCTTCTTCTCATCTACATCCATATTGCAAACAGGGTCTTTTGCCATTGAACTCACCTCCTCTCTTTATTGCCTGAGTCTATATAAGGCCTCTTTAGCAGCGAGGGTCTGTGCCTCTTTTTTACTTTTTCCTGACCCTCTACCAAACCTTTCATCACCTATAAGTACTTCTACTGTAAAAATCTTTCTGTGCTCTGCGCCCTCCTGCTTTATCATTTTGTATTCAGGAAGAGTATTGAAAAGGAGTTGAGTCTTTTCCTGGAGCTCTGTCTTAAAATCATATAATTCGCCAGAACGCAGGATGATATCTATTTTCTCTCTGAACAACCTTAGGATAAGTTCCCTGACTTTTTCGTAGCCACCATCTATGTAAACCGCCCCCAGAACAGCCTCAATCGCATCTGCTAACAGGGATTTTTTAGTCCTGCCCCCAGTAGCTTCCTCGCCCTTCCCGAGTTTGAGATATTTCCCGAGAGATATAGAGCTTGCAATCTCAGAAAGTACAGATTCTTTGACAAGATAGGATTTCATTTTTGCCATGACAGCCTCGGTAAATTGATTGTCTGAAGAAAATAGATATTCGACTATTACAAATCCGAGTACAGAATCGCCGAGGAACTCAAGCCTTTCATTATGTGTATCTGCTTTATCTGGATTCTCATGATAGAAAGACCTGTGAGTCAGGGCCTCGATAAGAAACTTCTTATCTTTGAAGATATAACCAAGACGTTTTTCTAAATCGGCAATATTTTTCACATGAAAATACCCTGTCATTCCTGCGAAAGCAGGAATCCAGGATTTTGCCTTATCTTTCTGGATTCCCGCCTACGCGGGAATGACATAAGAAAATTAATCGACGAATTTCTTAAAAAGGAGGCAGGCATTGGTTCCACCGAAGCCGAATGAGTTGGATAAGGCATAATTAACTGTCATCTTTCTTGATTTATGGGGGACATAATCAAGGTCGCATTCAGGGTCTGGATTATCGAGGTTTATTGTTGGGGGAACAATGTCGTTATAAATACTGAAAACACTGATAATCGCCTCAACACCTCCTGCTGCGCCAAGTAAATGACCTGTCATAGATTTTGTTGAACTAATTGCGACCTTATAAGCATGTTCTCTAAACACTGTCTTTATAGCATTGCTTTCAAGTTCATCTCCATATTTTGTAGAAGTACCATGGGCATTTATGTAATCAATCTCTGAAGGATCAACCCCTCCATCCCTCAATGCCATTGCCATACACCTTGCAGCACCCTCTCCCTCCGGAGCCGGGGAAGTGATATGATACGCATCTGCAGTCATACCATATCCGACTATCTCTGCATATATTTTTGCACCTCTATCCAGGGCGCTTTCAAGGCTCTCGAGTATTATAACCCCTGCACCTTCGCCCATAACAAAGCCATCTCTATCCCTGTCAAATGGTCTGCTTGCCTTTTCAGGCTCACCATTTCTTGTAGAAAGGGCCTTCATTGCATTAAACCCACTTATGCCCAAAGGTGTTATCACTGCCTCTGTTCCCCCGACAATCATGGCATCTGCATCGCCCCTCTGAATAATCTTATACGCATCTCCGATTGAATGACTTCCAGTAGCACATGCGGTAGCCACTGCAGAGTTTGGTCCTTTAGCTCCAAATTTAATTGATATCTGCCCGGAAGCGAGGTTTATTATCAACATCGGGATAAAAAAAGGAGATATCCTTCTTGGCCCCTTCTCAAGCAAAACAGAGTGATAATGTTCAATGGCTTGCAGACCTCCTATGCCGGATCCAACAATCACACCTACTCTTTCTGTATTACTCTTTGTTATCTTCAGACCAGAATCCCCCATTGCCATTGTTGAAGCCGCAATAGCAAAATGGATAAAACGGTCCATCTTCTTTACTTCTTTAGGTTCAATGTAATCTTCAGGGTTAAAACCTTCTACCTCACCTGCTATCTGTATTGGGAAGGATGAGGAGTCAAAATGGGTAATCCTCCTGATACCTGACCTGCCTTCAATAAGGCCATTCCAGCTATCTTCAACACCAATACCAAGTGGGGTTATCAGCCCCACCCCTGTCACAACAACTCTTTTTTTATCCATCAGGCCTCTGACTT